>NZ_AHMO02000008.1:0-230000 GCF_000243715.2 Leptospira broomii serovar Hurstbridge str. 5399 | reverse complement strand
GCAACGGATCGACAAACTTATTGTAAAAACGTTCCACATGGTCCCCGCTTACACGATTGTTTTAGAGAGAACGATTCTAAGCTATCTCCAGCTTGTAAATCGCATTTAGCGGAAATGCATGCAAAGCATGAGGCAATAAGACAGGCCTGCTCTTCGGACGAACAAAAATTTTGTGGCGATTCTGGACATGGCAATGGAGGTCCGATCGGTTGTTTGAGGAATCATGAGGCCGAACTATCGGCTACCTGTAAATCCGCACTGCCTCCGCCGCGCAGATAGCGTTTCAAAGATAATTTATAAAATTATAATATATTACGAGTTTTGATGAAAGGATTTCGTTACTTACGCACTTTTTAATTGTTTATTGTAACGAGTTCTTTTTAGTTCGTCTATTTGTGTTGGTTAAATTCTAAAAAGTTTTTTAATCAAACCAATTATAAGACTTTTCCTCTTTCCAAGAACAAGTTTCAAACCCGAATTATAGTCGACTCTTTCGCAATTTGGAGGAGATTGCTGCCCATCTACATATGGCATCCAAGAAATTACTAATTGCAAATAGAGGGGAAGTCGCGATTCGGATTGCACGAGCTTCCGCAGCGCTAGGATGGGAAAGCGTAGTCGTTTTTTCCGAGGACGACGCAGATTCGAAACATCGTCTGTGCGGAGATCATTCCATTGCGTTAAATGGCAGCGGAAGCCACGCGTATTTGGACGCGAAGCAACTGATCCGAGTCGCGAAGGAGACGCATTGTTTGTTTCTTCATCCGGGCTACGGTTTTTTAAGTGAAAACGCTGAGTTTGCCGAAAGCTGTTTGGTGGAGGGGTTACAATTTATTGGTCCTTCTTCGCGGGTTGTCAAAACCCTGGGAGATAAACTCGAGGCGATTCGATTAGCGGAACAGAACTCGATTCCGGTTCTGGCTGGGACCAGAGGTCCTACTACACTCGCTCAATCGAAGGATTTTTTCGTTCAACATGGAGCGTTAATGATCAAGGCGTTATCCGGTGGCGGAGGGAGAGGAATCCGAAGGGTCCGAAATCTGGATCAAATGGAGGAAGATTTTCTTAGATGTTCTTCCGAAGCTAAAGCCGCGTTCGGAAACGGAGATTTATACGTTGAGCAATTTCTTCCGAGAGCTCGGCACATCGAGGTCCAAATCGTAGGCGATACTCATGGAGAAATCGCTCATTTATGGGAGAGAGATTGCACCTTACAAAGAAGAAATCAAAAATTGATAGAGGTGTCGCCGGCTCCCAATTTATCCCCCGAAATTCGGGATTCGATTCTAAATTCGGCTCTCCGTTTAGCTCGAAGTGTGCAATATTCGAGTCTCGGGACATTCGAATTTTTAGTCGATGAGGATACGCGAGGAAAATTTTACTTTATGGAGGCTAATCCACGTTTACAAGTCGAACATACTGTTACAGAAGAAGTGACCGGAATCGATTTGCTTCAGCTACAATTGCGCATAGCCGCCGGGCAATCTTTGAAAGACCTAGGAATTTGGCCCGAGGCGATTGCACCTCCTACGGGATTTGCAATTCAGCTAAGAATTAATGCTGAGACTCTTGATCGAACCGGCAATCCGCAGCCGTCGACCGGAAAATTGGCAGTCTTTGAGCCGTCAACTGGGCCGGGGATTCGCGTTGATACAGGGGCATATTCCGGATACGTAATGAATCCTAGTTTCGATTCATTGCTTGCGAAGCTTATCGTCCATAGTAAAAGTTCGCGCATTCAAGACGCCATATCTTTGGCTTATCGCGCATTGAGTGATTTTAATATCCAAGGCGTTACAACTAATAAGACATTTCTCCAGAATCTTCTCCTTTTGCCGGAAATGGAAAATTATGCGGTTTATACCAGAATGATAGACGAAATCTCCGGATCCGCCGTATTTGAACATTCTAAAGTTCATAAAGAGTTTTCTTTCTTATCGGATAAAAACGAATCAATTCCGGAAGTAACCGAAATAGAGGAGGCTCCATTAGGAACTTTGCAAGTTCCTTCTACGATTTCCGGACGTTTAACGGAAATCTGCGTCGCCGAAGGCGAAATGATTCGAAAAGGGCAAAAAATCGCGATTATTTCCGCAATGAAAATGGAGCACGTAATTAATACCGAGGTTTCGGGTTTGGTGGAAAGAATTCCGATTTCGATAGGTTCCATTGTGGCTCCAGAACAATCTTTGCTTTTTGTCAGGCCGTCGGAAGTAATAGACTCGGCTTCGGAAGATCAGAGTAAAATAAATTTGGATTCGATTCGTCCCGATCTTCAGGATTTATTGAATCGGTTGTCGTTAAACGAAGATAGCTTTCGCTCTCAAGCCGTAGCCAAACGCCATAAAAGAGGGCAAAGAACCGCTAGGGAGAATATTGCCGATCTCTGCGATCCTGGTACTTTCGTGGAGTACGGCGCGTTGGCGATTGCGGCGCAACGTCGCAGACGATCCCTGGATGAGTTAATCAAATTGAGTCCAGCAGACGGTTTGATTACCGGATTGGCTAACGTAAACGGGGCAATCTTTGACTCGCATAGATCGCGCTGCGCTGTTCTGGCGTACGATTACACCGTCTTTATGGGAACGCAGGGAGCAATGAATCATAAAAAAACGGATCGTTTATTGCAGGTTGTTAAGGAGCTTCAACTTCCGTTAGTCTTTTTTACCGAAGGCGGAGGCGGTCGTCCGGGGGAAGTCGATATGCCCGCGGTAGCCGGTTTGGATTTGCACACATTTCGCCAATATGCGAGTTTAAAAGGAATTGCTCCTCGTATTGCGATTACTTCCGGTCGTTGTTTCGCAGGGAACGCAGCTTTATTCGGCTGCAGCGACATCACTATCGCAACTCAGGGATCAAATATAGGCATGGGCGGACCTGTTATGGTTAAAGGGGGAGGTCTTGGCAATTTTTCTGCGGAAGATATCGGCCCGGTCGATATTCAGACTAAAAACGGAGTCGTAGATATTCTCGTCAAAGACGAGATAGAAGCCGTTGAAATTGCAAAAAAAACCTTATCCTATTTTCAAGGGGACATTATAAATTTTTCATGCACTGATCAACGAGCATTGAGAACGGCTATTCCTGAAAATCGATTACGTTCCTACGATATTCGCTCTTTAATTAAGATTCTCGCTGATGAAGATTCTTTTTTGGAACTTAAACAAAAATTTGCAGCGGGTATGGTCACGGCTTTTATTAGAATCGAAGGGAAAGTGTTAGGGCTTGTCGCTAACGATCCTACTCATTTAGCAGGGGCAATCGATGCGGAAGGGGCGGATAAAGCTAGCGACTTTATAAAACTATGCGATTCTTTTAATATACCAATATTATTTCTTTGTGATACTCCCGGATTTATGGTCGGTCCTGAAGTGGAGAAGAAGGGTTTAGTGCGTAAAGCTGGGCGTTTATTCGAAGAGTCTGCCGCTTGTAAGGTTCCGATTTTTACTGTCGTTCTCAGGAAAGGATACGGTTTAGGTGCGATGGCAATGGCGGGCGGTAGCTTTCATGCTCCGGTTTTTACGATTTCTTGGCCTTCGGGCGAATTCGGAGCGATGGGAATCGAAGGAGAAATTCGCACCGGATTTCAAAAGGAACTTGCTGAAATTAAAGATTGGAACGAAAGACAGAAATTATTCGATCGCTTAGTCAACGAAGCTTATGAAAGAGGGAAGGCAATGAATATGGCTTCCTATTTGGAGATAGATGCCGTAATCGATCCGGCGGATTCCAGAAAATGGATTTTGCGCGGATTGAATTCTATTCCCAAGACTCCTTAACCCTGAACGTTAAATTCGAATTTGGTTTTTTGCGAAGAAAATAAATTATTTTGATTATATTTCTCATCTAAGTTGGAAAATTAAGGACTTTTCTTTTGTAAATTTCTTGATTCGGGTGAGAAGAATAAGTATAATACGCACCCGAAAAGGGAGGTTTTCATGTCGCATAAATTTGGTTCAAAAATTTTGATTCTTTTGGCTATAATTAGTTTAGTCTTTTCTTTCACATACGTTTCCGCCCAGGTCTTGACGATCGGCGGGACATATAAAGTTTCGGGAACGAATCCGAACGGGTCGAAATATAGAGGGTCGGTGCAGATCAGGCAAAACGACGACGGGTCGTACTATTTTGCATGGACTGTCGGAAACAGTTACAGCGGAACCGGAACTCTCGATGGAAACGTTCTCACGGTGGATTGGGGAGATACTTATCCGGTGATTTATACCGTAACAAACGGAGGGGCGAGACTCGAAGGAACTTGGGGAGACGGTACAGGAACTGAAATTCTAACAAAATAATCTACGATTTATTCCGAGATTACGAAGTTTCTACCCCTTTGAGAAGAATACGAGTATTGCTCTTTTTGGGGGACTTCGCAATTTCGAGAACTCTCCAATTTATATATGAACTAGTCTGCGTATTTTCCGTTCGTATTCGCTTTTCCATCCAAGGCTTCAAGTAATGCAGTTGCCAAAATTCCGTGTGATAGTACCGGAGATTCGGATTTTAAGTCACTTTTTCAAATTCAATCGGCTTCCGTCTGGATCATGATTTCCGCGGTATTCCAATCTTCGTCACGAATTTCTGTATTAATTTTTTTGATACCTCTTGAAATTACGTCGAAAGGATTTACGATCCTTCCGAAGGGAGTTCCCGGCACGGGAGTGGAGTCGAAGAGATTCAAACTTTTTTTCGATGCTATTGCCTTAATCATGTCAGAACCGAACGGTTCACCTGCCGCCAATATATATCCAGATTTTCCATCCGGAATGAGAATGGTGTCCCCGGCTTTTGCGAAATTAGAAGGAGAGCTATCGTTAGGAAATAGTAAGATCGATTCTCCATCGCTTTGTAGTAATATTAAATATAAATAACAATCTTCCGAGACCTTAACTTCGAAAGAAACCGGGTCGTTATTTTTATACAACTTTCTAGAAGAACTCAAACTTACTTTTATCGAGCTTTGTTTGGGTCGTAGTCCGCTTAGATTCCTGAGTAGAAGGTTTCTGGACAAAAAATCCACCAATTCCTGAAATGCTTTTTGAGAACCACCTTCGGAAAACGACCGGTTAAAATCGATCTTGGATGTCTGTACGTCGACTAACTCCACCGACCATTTACGGCCCGATTCTTTAATCTGAATCAACTTCTGGGCGGAAAGTAGTTTTCCGATTTTCGGAGCATTCTCCTTATCAGCCAATCCTTGCAGGCTAAGAGAAATTTCGTTGAGCGCGTCGGCGGTTTTCTTTCTGTCAATGACGATCACCTTTCCAGATTGGATTAATAAATCCTTTAGCTCTTCTTCGAGCGGTATGGCGCGATCAGAGGAATCCAGGATGGCTACCTGATATTTCTCCAAAAATTGAACATTTGCATTTGTAGTATAAATTTCTTTGTTTTGGACGGTGGAAGGGGCGACCGTCGCACAGGAAAATAGAAATGCAAGAGAGAACCCGATCGCCGCAATCCGATTCAATTTGCTAAGCGAACACCTCTCGTCGGTAAACTCTTGTATAGAGTCCGGGATCGAGAGAAAACGACCCATCATTGTTCTCCTTTTGCGACACCGCCAAAGTGTCACATACTTCCGAATATATCTCATCTTAAGACCTAAGCTGAACGGCAATGATTCCAATTTGTTAAAAAATTTCCAATCCGGTATTTACGAAATAGCATCATCTAGTTTGCGTAGAGCTACTCTTTTTCATCGGAGGGCAGGAATTCGTCCCGCAAAATTCGCTTATTAACTGCATTGATGAGATGGCCTTTGTCGTCGGATTTTAAGGAGGATAGAGATTGGACTCGCTTCTTTTTTCGGAAGCGAGTCGAAAGATATCTATATTGCGAATACCGTTTGCAAAAAGAAATAAGACGCATCCGGTTTCCCGGTATAGATCGAAGGTGCAGTAGAAGTAGGAACCGACACATGCGCGTTTCGAATGGAGTCTCCCGCGCGAACGAACGCGATGCCTCCCCATATAGAAACGTTTTCCCAAGGCGTTACGATATAAATTAAATCCAACTCTGATCCGATTTTCTTTCCCAAATGTTGGGCCGAATAGTTGTACTTTTGATTATTGGAAAAATCTTCCGTACTAGCCGCCAAACCGCCGGTAACAATTCCATTATTATTATAATAAGCGTCCTGAAGTTTCGCCTTATAATAAAAATGAGGATTAATTATGAACGTCCCCCATTTTCCGGCGCTCCATTTGATATGAACGGAGTAATCTTTTGCGTTCTGCCAAAAGAATGCACCTGCAATACCGTTTCCACTATATGGAACGAACCCGGTCGCGATCCGTCTTGTCGGAAACGGCGCGTTCCAGGTTCCTACTGTCGAATCACTTCGATTCGGATCGCCGGACGCATATACGTATTGAATACCGATTCTTAAATCCTTGGTCGGATTCACTCCAGCCTGCAAAGTGAGGAAGTGAGCGTTATATCTTTGGTTTTCATTTTCGATCAGTAGGTTTTTGTTATTAAATGCGTTGATCGCACCGGCGCCGGTATTTCCGTCGGTAGCATTTTGAAGCCAACTTGTGCCTACTCGTAGGCCGTCGTATCCGCCTTGCCAGGCAGCTTCGATAGTCCAGTCGAATAACATTCCTTCGGGAAGAGCATTGTTTTCGGTTCTATTCGTTAAACGAAAACCGTACGTATTCTGCTGGTCGGTTGGTTTATTAACCGCAGTGTTAGCGTTAGCCGGATTATATTTTTTTAGAACCGTAAAATCATAGACATCCAAGGCAAGCCAGCTTGCAACTTTCGTAAAGTTATTGGCTCCAACTAAGTAGGTATTCGGAAGCGATGTGTTTGCACTTACTAGCCCGGATGAATTGTACTGCGCCGTTACGACACTCCCGAATGCGTCCAATACGCTGCTTGCATATTTTCCGGTGAACCGGAGTCCGTCCGTCGAGTTTCCGATCTGATTGTCGTTTGCTGCGCCTAATATTCGCCCGTCACCGAAATCGATGATCTGTCGCCCCAGGCGCAGTCGCAGGGACTGGTCCGGCTTGCGAATATCGAAGAACGCCTCTCGGAACGACGTGCTGTTGAGAACCGGGACCTGATTTTGAGAAGTTTTAGTAGTATCATAAACCACCCCGCCATTGGTGCCTAATTCGAAACGGGATGTTCCGGAATATGCCGGCGACTGTTCTCCTCCCCATACCCGGGAATCCTGCAATGTCGCCTTAAATATTACATATTTATTAATATCTGCGATAAGATAAAATTGGGTCTGTCCGGTAAATACGTTCGAATTATCCGCGGTCGTCTTATTAAAATCCATGTTATTGACCGACTCGTATCTTGGTCGAACGGAAAAGCCTACTCGGAATCTATCCTGGATCCAGAGGTCCGAGTTGGAGCGGATGATCTTGTTTTGCTCAGGAGTTACCTGAAGGTTTCTAAGGTATTCACCGGGGGTATTTCCCACCAATGGACTTTTGTAGATTTCTTTTTCTTTAACGATGCCCTGGCGGCTATCGCCGTTGCTGTCCGTTTTTTCCGCGCTATTTTGTATGGGCTTTGCTTCTTGCTTTTCCTTAGGCGGTAGAGGGGGGGCTGCCGGATCTATCGGTTTCGTTTCGGAATTAATTGTGGGGTCCATACCTGGTTGCCCCTGGGCATCAGTCTGAATTGGAAAGGAAAATGCGGCTAATCCGATAGCGAGGCTCGCTAGTTTTAATCCATTTTTCGACATTATATTCATCTCCTATGAAAGGATAGCAGAAATAATGTATTAAATTAAATCAACTTATTTGTTATATTAGATATAAATATGTTATAACAGAGATTGGGTTAGAGCATATTTTCCCGCAGAAAATCTGACATACTTCGAATACTCGTTTTGAATTGTCGGAAGAAATAGAAAGTAGGGCCGAAATACCCGGTACTTTCATCTATAAGCGCGATTGATTTAAATTGAAAAATCTTCGACGTAAACTTTTGCGTTTCGAATCCGAAGATAGACTTTCTCGCCGGGCAGTAGATTGAGTTCGCGGAAAGCATTTTGGTCGATAAGAGATTCGATTAGAGAACCGGAATCTAATCTCTTTAACTCGACTCGAACATTTCTGCCGGTTGAATGAATGTATTGAATTTCGGCTGGAATTCCGTTTTCGGCGGATCGTAAGATTTCCACATCGTAGGGACGAACGTAGGCGACTGCCTCGGCGTCTTGGATTTCGGAATGTTCGGGGGATTCGACATGCTGGTCGCCGATTCTAGCCTTGCCATCCTGAACTCGTCCATGGAAAAGATTAACGTCGCCTAGAAAGTGAAATACGAACGGGTTTTTGGGTTTGTTATAAACTTCATCAGGACTTCCGATTTGCTCGATCTTTCCGGCTCTAAGAATAACGATCGAGTCGCTTACTTCCAAAGCCTCTTCCTGATCGTGGGTGACAAAGACGCTCGTTATATGGATTTCATCATGAAGCCTGCGCAACCAAGTACGGAGTTCCTTTCTTACTTTAGCGTCCAAAGCTCCGAACGGCTCGTCCAAAAGTAGATACTTAGGCTCGATTGCCAACGCTCTTGCTAAAGCGACTCGTTGCCTTTGGCCTCCCGATAATTCGGAAGGAAAACGGTCGTGAAAATTCTCCAACTGGACTAGCTTTAAGAGACGAAAAACTCTATCACGAATTTCTACTTTAGAAGGTCGGATGGCTCTCGGACGAACTTTTAAACCGAACGCGATATTTTCAAAAATTGTCATATGGCGAAAGAGCGCATAGTGTTGAAAAACGAAACCGACTCCGCGATCTTTCGAGTTCTTATTTTTCGTTTTCTCTCCGTTAAAATAAACTTCCCCTTCGTCCGCCGCCTCGAGTCCGGCAATGATTCTGAGTAAAGTAGTTTTACCACTCCCGGACGGTCCTAGTAATGCGACTAGATTTCCTTCCGGGATCGTCAGGTTGATGTCCTTTAAGGCTTGGAATTCTCCGAAACGTTTGCTTACATTGCGTATTTCTATGGACATTACTTTCTCCTTAAATGACCGGATCTGCGGCGGTCGACGGATTTGCCTCGGAGGTTTTTCTATCTTTGGGATCGGTTAGATCTTCTTCCGGAGGTTCAATCGATTTTGTTTGTAAATTCTTTTCTAAAATCGTCTTCACCAATAGTGTAAGTAGAGATAGGAAGACGAGTAGAGAAGCCGCCGAGAAAGCCCCGACCGAATTAAATTCGTTATATAACATTTCTATTTGCAGAGGAAGAGTGTTCGTTTTTCCGCGAATATGTCCCGACAGAACCGACACGGCTCCGAACTCGCCCATCGCGCGCGCATTACAGAGAATGATTCCGTAGAGTAGTCCCCATTTGATATTCGGAAGAATGATCTTGACGAATAGTTTCGGAAGAGAGGCTCCTAATAGTATGCCGGCTTCTTCTTCCTCCTTGCCCTGAGTTTGCATCAAAGGAATCAATTCTCTGGCTACAAATGGCAATGTGATGAATAGGGTCGCTATTACTAAGCCCGGTGTATTGAATACGATTTTGATTCCGTATTCGTCCAAGGTATTTCCGAACCATCCCTGTCTCCCGAACAAAAGCAGAAAAATTAAACCGGAGATAACGGGCGATACTGCAAATGGGGAATCGATGACGGTTAATAACGCGTTCTTTCCGGGAAATTCGAATCTTGTGATTAAGAAGGCGGCAACAACGCCGAAAAGCGTATTTAAAGGGACGGCTATCCCGGCGACTTTCAAAGTCATCAACCATGCGGAAATGGTATCCGGATCCTGCAAGGCGGTAATATAACCGTCTACACCTCTTGCGAAAGCTTCCGCGAAAACCGTCACGATGGGTAATACGAGAATCAGCCCGGCCAAAAAGAGGACAGCGCCGATTAGAGCTATTCGAATCCAAGTAGGTTCCGTTCTCATCCTAATCTCCTGGAAGACCTACTCTGGAAAAAGTTAATCGTAAACATTATAAAAAAAGAAAGTAGTAACATCAATAAGGCGATTCCGGTCGCCTTCGAATATTCGTATTGTTCCAATTTCGTGACGATTAAAAGTGGAAGGATTTCCGTTTTTCCGGGTAAATTTCCGGAAATAAAAACGACCGATCCGTATTCCCCGATTCCCCTCGCAAACGCCATCGAGGTTCCTGCTAAAAGCGAGGGCCAGAGTTCAGGAAAAAGAACCCGCGTAAAAGTTTGTAGACGATTTGCACCGAGGCAGTAGGCGCTTTCTTCCAATTCCTTGGGGAGTTCCTCCAAAACCGGTTGAACCGTCCGAACGACGAACGGAAATCCTATAAATACCAGAGCGATTACGATGCCTAGGGGAGTATAGGCCACCTTGATTCCAAGCGGATCCAAAAACCTTCCGATCCATCCGTTAGAAGAATAAATCGCAGTGAGAGCGATCCCTGCAACCGCGGTTGGAAGAGTGAACGGAAGATCAACTAAAGTGTCCAAAATTTTTCGACCCGGAAATTCGTATCGAACTAATACCCAAGCGAATAGAAAGCCGACGAATAAATTGATAATCGCGGCAGCGGTTCCGGCGCCGAAACTTAGCCATAATGCTTTTTGTATTCTATCTTCGGAAAATACATCGATAAGACCGGACCAACCCAGATTTGCGGATTTGAAGAATAAGGCGGAGAGAGGAATGATAACCAAAAGGCTTAGATAAAAAATCGTCGTGCCTAGAGAGAGGCCGAAACTTGTTTTAGAATAGGGGCGAATGATAACTTTCAATTTCAGTTTCCGCGATTTAGGAAGTTCCCACCGACGATTGTTGTATGACGAGGAAATTCGTCAAACGAAGAGCCGTTTTTATTCGGCCCTTCGAGGAGACTGTTACTTCTTTGCGTCGTTATAGATACTATCAAAAACTCCGCCATCGGCAAAATGCTTTTTATGAGCCGCTTTCCAAGAGCCTTCCAAATCACGAACGTCGAACAGTTTTAATTTCGGAAACTTAGATGCGTTTGCTTTTAATACCGCCTCATCGGTCGGCCTGAAGAAATGTCTTGCTATCGTTTCTTGACCTGCCTTTGTGTATAGGAAGTCCAAATAAGCTTTGGCGATCTCCTTGTTTCCTTTTCTCGCGACTACTTTTTCAACTATCGCAACCGGAGTTTCTGCAAGGACGCTTGTGCTCGGATAAACGACTTCGAATCTGGATTGGCCTCCGTTTGCCTTGCGCGATTCGTCCAAAGCGAGTTCCGCTTCGTTCTCCCAGGCTAAAAGAACGTCTCCAATTCCTCGTTGAACAAAGGTAGTCGTGGATCCGCGTGCACCCGTGTCCAACACGGACGTGTTTCTATACAAAGATTTTATAAAATCCCTGGCTTTATCTTCCGATCCGTATTTCTTCTTCGCAAATCCCCAAGCAGCGAGATAATTCCAACGAGCTCCCCCGGATGTTTTCGGATTCGGAGTGATCACTCCGATGCCGGGTTTTACAAGATCGTCCCAATCTTTAAGTTTTTTAGGGTTTCCCTTTCGAACGAGAAAAACGACGGTAGAATAGTATGGAACCGAATGATGCGGGAATGCTTTCTCCCAATCTTTAGAAATCGACCCGCCGTTTTCGGCAATGCTATCGATATCGTAAGCGAGCGCCAATGTCACAACATCCGCGTCCAGTCCATCGATAACCGCGCGAGCTTGCTTACCCGACCCGCCATGCGACTGCTGGATTTGTAAGGCTTTTCCGGTTTTCTTTTTCCAGATATCCGAAAACTGCTTATTGATGTCTTCGTAGAGTTCTCGAGTGGGGTCGAACGAAACGTTAAGAAGGACATCCTCCGCAAGAACGTCTATCGGACCAAGACTTATCAAGGCGATTGTTACCATTAGAAGAAGGGCGGAAAACCGCCGGGTTATGCGCTGGTTTTGAATAATTTGCTTCACTTTTACGTCCCTTTGGCTAATAAGCCGGATAAAAATTCCAATAAATTGGATCTTTCTCTGCTATAGTCGGAACATTGCTTTCAAATGTCAATTCAGGTTTAATGGTAGGATCTGTTTTTTTCTTAAAATGTGGCAGTTTTTTAGATCGAAAGCATCCGGATCGTCATGCAAGCTCAAGATACGTGTTTTTCTTGATTCGATTTCAGTATTTTTTTCGAAAACTACAGCGTTCGTTCCGGAAATTCGGAACCGGGTCTATCCGTATTTTGCTTGTTCGTAATCCCGTGACCTTCGGGAAAAAGGAAGGTTGGGGATTTTTTTGCCACTGTGCAGCGGCGCTTCTCTTACTAAATTTTTCGCATTGTTCTCCTTCCATCTCTCAAGCCGATTCGAATCGACCGTTTGTGATCGAGGGAGAAATCGACTTAGGGAAATATGATTTAAATCTTCAGGATCCTATTCTTTTAGCCGGCCTCTGGAAATTTCATTGGCTATACTGGAAGGGAGTCGGAGAAGAAACTCCCACAGAAACGTTAAGCGTGCCTTCTTCCTGGAACGGAAAAAACGGAACAAGAATCGGCGAAGGGTACGGAACCTATGAGCTAACGGTTAAACTGGAGAGGAATTACAAGGAATTAGCCTTACTCGTACCGGAACAAAGTTCCGCATACAGGCTGATGATCGACGGAGAAACGATGGTCGAATGCGGCTCCGTCGAATTCCTTTCCTCACAGGATAAGACCGCCTTTCAAGTGAAGCCTGCCTGGTGCAATCGATTCGTTCGATTCGTACCGAAAGGAAATGAATTTCATATTGATATGTTGATCGCTAATAAGGACCATCGATTAGGCGGCTTTTGGTCCCCGATCCGCCTTGGTGAATCCGAGTCCTTACATAAAGCTTGGGAAAATGAGCGATACTTGGACATTTTCTTGGCAGGAGGACTTTTTTGCGTCGGAATGCTGCATCTGATTTTCGCGGTTTTTAGAAAAGGAGAACCGGCCTCTCTCTATTTCGGAATTTTTTGCATCGTAATGGCTACCCGCGGAATTTTTGCCGGGACCCGAATCGCATCCGAATATCTTACTTTTTTGGGATTCGAACATTTTATAAGAATTGAATATATCACTTTCTATCTGGCGATCCCCGTATTCCTGAGCTATATCCTTTCGATTTTTCCGAGGGAATCCAAAAGGGTGCTCGTAGATATCGTTTGGTGGATCGCGATACTCGCAACGATTATCGTGTTGGCGCTCCCGGTTCGAATTTTTACTTTTACGATCACGATTTATTACTTAGTCGCATTTTTGGCCGGAGCGCTCGGATTATATTCCCTGACGAAGGCTGCCGTCCGCCGCAAACAAGGAGCGATCACTATTTTGGGCGGCTTCATTTTTATTTATGCGGCTATGATTCACGACCTTTTTTACGCCACATTCTTTTTAGATACCGGTTACTTTGCACATGTCGGCGCGTTTGTCTTTCTAATCGCTCAGTCTATTTTTCTTTCCATCCGAAGTTCCGAGAATTTGGATCGGCTCATCGATCTTTCTAGAAACCTGGAGAAGCGTGTGGAAGAAAGAACTAAGCAATTGAGAAATGCTCTTAGGTTGATTCGAAACGATCTAACGGTCGCCAGGGAGATTCAAAAAGATTTGCTGAACCTAAAAGACAACGAGAGAATCATCATTTCCGATCTGATATTCGAAGTTTTGCATAAACCGTTGGCGGAAGTCGGCGGGGATCTTTATGATATTTTGGAATTACCTGACGGGCGTGTAAGAATTTTTGTCGCGGACGCAACGGGACACGGAGTGCAGGCAGCATTACTGACTATTTTAATCCGGCGAGCATACGAAGACCACCGGACAAAGGAAGTTAGTCCGGGTAAATTAATGTCCGCTCTTAGCGGGGAATTTCATGGAACATATAAGAACGTGGGAACGTACTTTTCCGCTTCGATATTGGAAGTTTCTAATGATAGGAGAACATTACGATATTCTCTTGCCGGATCGCCGCCGGTCATCGTGCAAACACCCGGTGCGGAGCAATTTTTAGAATGCGAAAACCCTTTGGTGGGGCTTCTCAAAGACTTCGTTTATACAGAACGGGAAATCGAATTACCTTACGGATTTAGAGTACTTTGCTTTACCGACGGCCTAACCGAAGCTTCCCGGGAGATGGGCGATTACTTCGGCAACGAACGAGTTTTAGGGTTTTTACGCCAAGGTAGGGATGCCGAATTAAACATTTTGATTCCTATGATATACTCCGAATTACTTAAATTTCTCGGACTTGGAGGTCCGAAAGACGACGTACTTTTAATCGGATTCGAGCATAAAGGAAGAACTAACTGAGCCAAAATAAAGTAATCTTTTTGTGGTTTAATTGTTTTGCACTTGAAAATACATGGTATAGACAGATGGCAAACGGCAGGGATCGATTAGGATTCGCCGAATAGAAGCCATGAGAGGACCGTTTATGGCCTATAAGCTCGACGGGGCGAAATTTCCCACATTGGAAGAGCTCATCACTGCGCTTTATCCACTATACGCGGATAAAATGAGCGAAGCGGAATTCAGAAAATATGTACAGGAAAATGTCAAGGAGGAATAATCTCCTCCTTGTCGTTGTTTTTAAGATGCGACGAATGAACTTAAGGGCGATTTCGTCCTCTTTTGCTTGTCAATCTAGGCGGCCTTGCGTACCTTCTCGCCATGTCTTTTCAATTTAAGAAGTGGAGACTCGCTCCGGCGTGGCGAAGGCCGCTTCTCCTCCTGGCTTCCTTTTTAGTAATCATCATAAAACTACGATTTCTGCTGACCTCCGAGGCCTTATCCGGTTGGAGTCTTCATGCGCAAACTCATTTGGCAGAAACATACGATTCGCTTCTTTCCAGCGGCGAATCCCTCGGCTACGATACTCGGTGGTTCTCCGGGATGCCCGTTTTTTTCTTCGAGCCGCCTTTCTTCTATTTCACCGTCGCGCTGCTGCATAAGACTATTCTATTTTGGTCCCCGCTGACTCTTTCGTTTAACATCGGAATTTTGCTTTCCGTTCTGCTTTTTACTTACGCTTTCATAAAATTCAGCCTTTTGCTTTTGAGCGAAACCAACCATAGAGCGAACACGGTTATGCTCGCGATGTCCGGCCTTCTTTTTTTCTTTCTCTGTTCGGGCGAAGAACCGTTCGGACTTTCCTTGGTAGGATTGTTTAGCGGAACCGTAACCGGGTTTTTCGGGCTGGGGTGGAGTTTATTAGGATTTTATTATTTAGAAAAGTACCGAACAAGCGGCAGGCTTTCGGCCCTTTCCAAATATATGGTCGTCAGCGCCTGCGTTTTCTATTCCGACTTTCCATCCTCCTTGTTTTACGTAATTTCCCTGCTGATTTATTTCTTATTTCTAGGCGAGGAATTGGGCAAACGGGCGTTCTCTCTGGTTTTCTTTCTCCCTATCGTAATCGCTTCTCCCGTTTGGTGGAATTTTCTAAAGTATTCCTCCTATAGAGCGGAAACGTTTCCTTTGGAGGCCAATCCTGGTTTGATTTCCATACTAGGTTCCGGAGCCTTGGCGCCGATCTGGGAAGGGCGGGGAGTCATCGCTTTTTTAACGAATTTTATACTAGGGTTGCACTGGATTCAAGCCGTCTTTCCGATCCTATTCCTGTTCGGAATTCGATCCGTTTTAAAACGCAAGATCTTTCCGCCAGCGTCCAGGTTCGTTTTCTTTGCCAGTTTGATTTTTTATTGGATGGGCGTCGATACGTCTTTGTCGAAATTTTTCCCTGGATTAGGATTCCCCTGGTATAGGGCTCTGGATCTTTCGCTCTTATTTCTCACGTTATCGGCGCTTGAAACGGCCGTTCATTTGTTAAAGAATTTTGAATATAAAACGGTAGGTCAATATTGTATAGGCGGACTTTTATTCTTTGCTTTAATCCGATTTTTTCTCTGGCATCCGGAGCTGGAATGGAAGGAGAACTCCGCATTTCTAAAAGAAAGTCTTTCCGCTTTGGAAATGCAGGATGTGGAGGCTACTCTTTCCGGGCTTCCTAAAAACTCGAAAATATTTCCTGAAACGAATGCTCGTAAAAAATGGGGGGATAGCCCGTTTACCCTGGGATTGTTGATTCGTCGCGCCGGTCATCGAAACCTGATCGGCATGGAGGCTGATGCCTCCCTCAGTTCGATTGCAGTTCAGCCGTATCTAAGCAGGTATCTCCCCTGGACTGCCTGGAAAAAAGAAGGAGCTTACGAGGAAGAACTTTCTCCCGAGGAGGCCGGTAAAGGATTGCATAGGTTTTTACAATCGACCGGGACTTCCTATATTTTGGGTTCCACTAACAAACTTTATAAAATACTAAAATCGAACCCGGACAAATTTCAATTGGTGGAAGGATGGGTCAATTCCGAAGGTCTCCAACTCGTCGACGGAGTGGAGCATATCAATAGAAAATACGAGAAGGAGATGGAAGATCGGATTTCCCTTTTTCTTTTTTCCGTAAAGGGAGCCGGGAGCGATCTTGCCCGATTAAAGGAGATGCCTTGGGCTGTCGCGGATTATAAAGAATTAACCGGCGGAAAAAGTCTCAGACCGAAGCGATTTCTTTACAGTACGAACGAGGCCATTCTATACGAAGGCTTAGATGCGGGAATCGTATTTGCGAGACTTGGAAAAAACGAAATCGAATCGAAAGGATTGAGTTTAACGGACTGGTTTAAAGGAATTGTAGTTTTAAATACGCCCGCGAATAAAGAGGATTGGAAGCACGGATTGAAAGAGAAGTACGGCGAACTTCCGTTCTTGGACAGAACCGAGTTCTTGGGCCTCTTTTTCCCTGTTCCGGGAAAACCGCCTCAAGAAACTTTATCTTTGGCGGAAAATCCCGTTTTACCGACGCTTATGTCGGATGAAACGGTTTTATCGGATAGCGAGATTCCTTTCCGGGAACTTCGAGCGAACGAGAAGGAATTAGTTCACGCTCCAAAGGAATGTTTTTTGATTCGTAGAAGTTACTTCCCGAAGTGGATCGACGCGGACGGTGGAACGTTATTTCAAACCCAACTGAACGAAATCTTACTATGTTCTAAGGAAAGAAAATTCAATCTTTATTTTGATAAGGGAAATTCAGTAATTCTTACTATTGTAATGCTTCTTTTGCCTTTATTATTTATTTTTTCCTCCCTGGTCAAGGGGAGGTGGTTTTTTCGTTGAGTGAGGATATGCATAAGGAATCCGTCATAAAGCCTTATGCAGGCCTGCAACTATTCTCCAATTCGTTATTGGCGATTTTCGGAATCTTGCTCGCTTGGGGGTTGCTTAGCGAGTGGGGTCGGTCCATTTGGGGAGGTGTTCTTCTTCACGGGCTGGAAGGCGGTTTGGTCGGAGCGGTCTGCGATTGGTTCGCCGTTTGGAAAACTTACCGCGCGGTCGAAATTGAAAGCGAAACTATCGCCGAAGAAATCGGTAAATGGGTCTCCTCCGATCTTGTGAACGAGGTGAAGTTAAAGGAATATATGGATCGAATTTTGGACGATCCCGATAATATTTCCGCTCTCTCCCGACTGATAGAGACTCATTTGGGAGGAGAGCAGGAAGTTAGGAAGCTTCTAGATTTGATTTGGGATAAAGTGGAGGAGGATATCGTCCGTTATCTTACGAACTTTCGTTTTTCGGGATCCGATCAGGAAATTTTGCGGGAACTCAATCGCCGGAAGGAAATTTTCGGAACGGTCCGTTTCTTAGTCGGAGAAGCTCTAGTCAAAGCTACCGATCAAGCGGATTTTAAAATGAGAATGGATCGAATTACAAAAAACTTATCCTTCTTCGCAAAACCTCTAGTTTGGTTGATCGATCCTCAAAAAAGGATAAGGGAATTCGGAGAAGGCCTAAAGGACGGGAAAGAATTCGATTCCGACGAAGAGGGAATTTTGTACGAAGTATTTTCCCTATTCTCCGATTGTGCGGATTTATATATCGGTTCCTGGAATGATTTGCCCGAATCCACTAAGGAAGAAGCGGTTCGTGCATTGACCGATTTCGGGAAGGACCAATTGAATCGGTTGGTGACGGATGTGATACTTCTTCATATGGAAGACATCAAGAAATTGGGAAATTTACGCGAGTACGGACCGGCGCGATCGATCTTGGAATTTTTGAGATCCAGAACGAACGCGGGGGTATCCCAATACGTAGGCGAACAGGTCGCACTTGGATTGAAACTTCTCGAACCTAGGCAGTTTCGGATCAACCTGGAGGAAAAAACTCGGAAAGTTTTGGAGAAAATTCGGATCAACGGAAGTTTGCTCGGATTTGTTTGCGGAATAGCGATCGGACTTGCGGATTTTCTGTTTTAATTTAACGTCTTTAATTTAGAAAAATCTTGCCAATCGGCCCGAACTATCGTTTGATTATCTCTCTATGAGTAAGCGAGCATCGTTAGTTCTATTCCTCGCCCTGTTTACAACGGGATGCTACTCATCTACCATATTCTTTTTTAATAATATCCGAATGAAGCCGGTTCCGGTCGATGTACAAAAGGGATTATATAAGCAGGAAGAACAAAGTTGCGACGAAAAAGTCCAGGATCTTATCTACAAAATCCACGAGAAAAATTCTCATGCCACTCATATTCGAGATTTGGAAGTCTACAAGAAGGATGACGGGACTTGGGCAAGTTGTTATCGCCTTAGATACGGCTTGGAGATCACTCGATGAATCGAACATTCAGTCAGGGTTTTTCAATATTGATTGTCTCGGTCTTGATTTCCGGTTGCACGGGAGGAGAAAAGCTTCTCTTTCAAATCGACAGATTGAAACCCGCCAAAGAAAGACCCGCATTTGCGGAGAATCGTATCGAGGGCGAGAGTTGCGTAGGCTGGTTCTTTCCGATTTATTTCGGAAAGTTCGAACCGGATCTTCAGGCCGCTTACGATAATGCCTTGGAAAGAGCTCCTGCAGGAACGCAATCGCTTTCCAACGGAGAAGTATTTACTCGTTTCTTTCTTTTACCTCCTCTAGTCTATATCCGATGCATAGCGATCGTCGGAACTCCCAGCCAAGAATAACCTTAATCGTTAATACTTCGTTTTCGATTTAGTGAGCTCGTTGTCTCGAGCTAATCTCGATTTGACGGTATTCCATAATTGCTTATGAATCCGATTTTCGTCGGATGAAAATCACGTATAGCTCAGAAATATACTTTATCATTGAACTATTGTCTAATTCAATCGTCTAAAAAGTATCCTCGGATTAAAGGAGGATAAGGAAGGATTTCATGGAATCAGTAGTGCATAAGTCGGAAACGCGAGGAAACGTAGATTTTGGCTGGTTGAAATCCAGACATACTTTCAGTTTCGGTTCCTATATGGATGAAAGCCGGATTCATTTCGGGGCTCTCCGCGTATTAAACGACGATGCTATCGCTGGTGGAACAGGTTTTCCTATGCATCCCCATCAAGATATGGAGATTATCACGATTCCATTAGAAGGGGCGGTCGAGCATAAGGATAGTATCGGTACCAACGGCGTAATTCATGCGGGGGAAGTTCAGGTAATGTCCGCAGGAACGGGAATTAGACATTCTGAATATAATCACTCGGAGTCGGAATTGCTAAGCTTATTGCAGATTTGGGTTATTCCGGATAAGAGATCCGTTTCTCCGAGATACGCTCAGAAAAAATTCGCCGTGGAAGAGCGCAAAAACCGTTTTCAATTGCTGGTCTCTCCGGAACATGCTTCCGACGGGCTTTGGATTCATCAAAACGCTTGGTTTTCATTAGGAAATCTTGATAAAGGAGCGGAAGTCTCTTACGAACGTAGGAATAAGAAAGGCGGAGTATACGCCTTCTTGATTTCGGGTAAGGTTGAGATCAACGGGACCGAACTTCTTTCAAGAGACGGAGCCGGCTTTACGACGGGCGACGTTCTTCAGGTCAAATCCCTGGAAAACTCGGAGCTACTTTTGATCGATGTCCCCGAACTTTAAGAAAAGTTTATTTTAGTTCTCTGGGTTCCACGAAAATGGTTCTCAGGGAACCTTCCCTTAACAAACGAATCGTCAGCTTTTTACCGATACTAGACTCGTCCAAAATCTTATGAAGATCGTCCACTCCTTCGATTTTCTTTTCGGACAAGGAAATTACGATATCTCCGTTCCGAATGCCTGCTTGGTTTGCGGGCGAATCCGTTTCCACACTCTGAACTAAAACTCCGGATTCCTGACTGATTCGATTCATTCCGCGCATCGTTATCGGGATCGTTTGATTCTGCCCTCCGATACCGAGGTAACCTCGTTTCACGCTTCCGTGAGTGATCAGTCGAGTGATGACATATTCGGCCGTACTAGAGCCGACCGCAAAACAAATTCCTTGAGCCGGTAAGATGATCGCAGTATTGATTCCGATAATTCTTCCTTTTGAATCAACTAATGGACCGCCCGAATTTCCCGGGTTCAGCGCGGCATCGGTTTGGATCACGTTATCGATCAGTCTACCGGTCCGGGAGCGCAATGTCCTTCCTAATGCGCTAACGACTCCCGCCGTCACCGTTGATTCGAAACCGTACGGATTTCCTATCGCTATGACCAACTGACCGACTTTCAATTTTTGAGAATCTGCGAAACTCGCATGACGATAGCCGTTTCCTCGAATTCTAAGAACTGCGACGTCCGTATATGGATCATCCCCTACGAGCTCGGCTTCAGTCGTCGACCCGTCCGATAATCTAACTCGGATTTTCTTGGCGCCGCTTATCACATGACTATTGGTGGCCAAAAAACCGTCGGGGGTTACTAAGAAGCCGGAACCGCTACCGCCCTCTCCTTTGGAATTATTGGATTCGACTTGTAAGTGAACGACGGCCGGTCCGACAAGATCCACCGCATTTACAACCGACCGAGAATAAGCATCCAATAATTCCGAATCATCGATAACCGAAGTGTTTTCGCTTCGCAAACGAGAATGACTGTCTTCAACGGGATTCGTTTCGTTCGAAACAAGGGCGGCTTTGGAACCTGTTATTCTTACCATTCTATTTCTTGGACCCCGCAAATTTGAGAAAAATCAAAAATGTAACCAAAATAATTACAATTACGATCGGCCTGAAATCCACGTTCCCGTTTTGATAGTTGAAGATAGTAGCTCAGTCGACATTATAGAAGGACCCGTCGAAGCCGATTTCGTGTACTATAAAAGTCGGAGGTTCGATAATTATTTACGAAGAAGTCTACATTATTCTTTTTTCCAGTCCGACGATCCCGGATAAACGGGCTTATAATGTACGGTTGTGGTTCCTTGAGAAAACATATCCGGAACCGTTCTTCTCCAATTTAGAAAATGCGGCGTCTCCAAATGCGATTTTCTAAACCCTTCCGTTTCATACGCTTCGATTAACAGAAATCGTCCTTCGTCGCCGTCATTTTGGAGAAAGTCGAATCGATAAACGCCGTTCTCCTTTATGGATTCTTTTGCGAGATCGGAGCTTATTTGCAAAAATTCTTGGATTTTTTCCGGAAGAATTTTGTAGGAAGAAACCGTTACTATCATAATGCGTTCAATACTAGATTTCGATTTCTAAACAGCCAGAAAAAAAAGATGGATTCGCTGGCTGATAAGTAAAAGCTTCTCTTCATGAAAATACGTACATCTATCACCGATATGCTCGGAATCGATCTCCCGATCATCGGTGCTCCAATGTTTCTTGTTTCGTATCCGGATCTGGTCGTCGCCGTATCGGAAGCGGGGGGACTGGGAACTTTTCCCTCCCAAAATTATAGAACCATCGAAGAATTGCGGAGAGGGCTGGAGGAAATTCGCTCCAGAACCAAGAAACCTATCGGTGTTAACTTAATTTTGCATAAGGATCATAATCCGAATTGGGCTAAGCATTTGGAAGTGCTTCTGGAGTTCAAAGTTGAACTTATCATTACAAGTTTAGGAAGTCCTCGGAGCATAGTAGGAGAAGCTAAGTCCGTCGGAACAAAAGTTTTTTGCGACGTCACGACTTTAAAGCATGCCAGAATAGTCGCTAAGTCCGGCGCGGATGCTCTTGTCGCGGTCGCGCAGGGTGCGGGTGGACACGCAGGAGCGATCTCTCCGTTTAGCCTGTTTCCGTACTTGAAAAAGGAAGTCGGATTACCTGTTATTGCAGCAGGAGCGATCAGCGGAGGAGCGCAAATGGCTGCCGCACTTTCGTTAGGAGCGGATGCAGTCTATATCGGGACCAGGCTTATTGCTTCCAAAGAGGCTTCCGCCTCCGAAGAATATAAGCAAATGATTGTGGACTCTCCTCCCGAAGAAATCGTATACACTGAAAAAATTTCCGGGATTCCCGCAAACTGGCTGCGACGTTCGGTTGAGAAGGCTGGTGACGATTTTCATAACAATCGAACCCATAGTATCGACCAGGAATTTAAACGTTGGAAAGATATCTGGTCAGCGGGTCAGGGAGTCGCCCAGATCGATTCCGTTTTGCCTGCAGGTGAAATCGTTCGAAATATGGCGAAAGAATACGGCGAAATTCTCGGCAAATTACCGAGGCCGGGATAATTCAAACCTTGGTAATTTACGAATCCGAACTTTCATTTTTGTATTAAGGATTTCGAAATAACGATGAGCCGAGAATTTAAACCTAGAGGCGCCGATTATAGAGAAAGAGTTAAACAAATTTTTCTAGAAGCTAATTTTGTTCGCTTATTAGAAATCGAATTACTCGAGATCGAACCCGGTTTGATTCGAACTTCGTTAGCTGTTCAGGATAAACATAAGCAGCAGAATAACTTCGTTCATGCCGGAGTGATCTCCACTTTAGCCGATCATAGCGCCGGCGGCGCCGCAGGAACTCTTATCGGAGAACAGCAGGTAGTTCTTACTCTGGAATTTAAGGTTAATTTATTTAGACTCGCATCGGAGATCGTCTCCGATGCGAGTCTAAAGTTATCTATCAGGGGAAAACGATAATCGTGGCCGAATCGGAAGTCTTTGCGGAGCATCAAAAAAGGGAAAAATTGATCGCAAAGGCTACCGTAACTCTGGCAGTCGTAGGAGAGCTATACGGTTAGACTAAAGCCGAATGCTTCGATTCATTAAATGAAATTCGCCGGCCTAGCTTTAAATGCAAAGGCAAGACGAGACTTAGCGAATCGAAAAGACCTCATTTGTTGTTCGAAAAGCTGACAGGAATCAGATGAAAAACGCCGAAGATAAAAACTTGAGCTGCATCCGATATTTTAAAGCCGCCTCTTTGCGGAGCCCTTATCGTATAGATAATCGTCTCGATTACATGAGCTGCCAGTATCGCCCAACCGAAAAGTATAATGATTCCGTCATATTGCGGGATTAGACGAATAATTTGAAATAGAAGGCCGATCCACAATAGCCAGAATAGGCCGGTTACGGTCTTAGAAATCGAATTGATTGCGTTCATCAAACCTCCTGGGAATTTCCCAATTCGCCGCTTATCCGAACCTATAATTCGAAAAGGTCAAGAAAAACTTAAAGTATTCGTAGCGAACGCTATTCGCGTTGTTTACGATTGAGACTCTATTTCTATCTTCTCATCCTGTTCCGCTTCATTCAGTACAGGACCCGTTAATTCGTCGAATAGGGCCCGGAGCAGATGATAGTAAGGAACCGCTTTCGACGCTACGGATTCTCCAAACTTCTGAGTATACGTTTTGCGGAGCGATTGCTCGTCTTCTCCATCCGTCGAATATGTGGCGGATGCTAATGCTTCCCAGAGAATAGTATTGGAGGAACAATTCTTTAATTGTCCGAGAGCCGATAGCCGAATTTCGGATTTTCGAGACTCTTCCGTAAGTTTCAGCGTAAAGATTCCCTGTGCTTTTCCCGGCAAGCCAGAGCAATCAGCGCCTTTATTTTTCGGATTCGGGTAGACTATGAATTCCTTATGATGAGCTAGATACTGTTCGGACATCGACTTTGCCATCCCGGATTCCGGAAGCCCGATCGAAGACGTCGAATCTAAGATCACTACGACTCTTTTGAATTGGGTTAAGGATTTTTCAAATTCGGGTGCAGATTTCACATAACGCACCGTACAATTTGAAACAAGGCAGAAGACAAAAACGAAAAGTAAGGTCGGTATCTTTCTAAAACGCATCATTTAGATTTCTTTTTTGGGATTTTTTTCTTGGGCGAAAGCTGTGATTCTGTCTTGCCCTTGGCTATTCTTTGGTTCGGTTGAATCCGGAGTGCCTCGGGAATCTTCGCTTCCAACGTCGGTTCTTCCGTTTCCTCGGGTCCAAGACCCAAAGGAACCGTTTCGGATTCCTCGGACTTTCTGGAACGGTATGCCAATTCCAAGATTGCCGGCAGAAGGGTTAAGGCGATTAAGAGGCAAGCGGCAATCCCGATCGTCGCTACTTTTCCGATGGAATGCAATCCTCTTTGATCTGCGAGTAATAATGCACTCCATCCAACTAATGTAGTTAACGTGGATGCAATCACTGCCGGTCCAACCATCGCCATGGCTCTAACGATATCGTGGTCCTCCCTAAAACGATAATAGATATATATTCCGTTTTGGATTCCGTACCCGATCACGACGGGAAATACGAGGACGTTCATAAAATTGAGTTTTAGATCGATCAAAGCCATAAAGCCCACCGTAACCAAAATTCCCAAAAGCAAAGGAATCAATGATAGTACGGCCGGCAAAAAGGCTCTATAAAAAAGAATTAATACAACGATCACTAAAAACAATGTGATAAAGAATGCCGCAAATCCCTCTTTTTGAACGATCAGGATCAAATTTGCAAAAAGCATCAAACTTCCCGCAGTGCTCGTCTTGAACGTGTATGATCTTACTTGCGCGACAGTTTTATAAGGTTTATGCTCTAAGATCGTCTCGACTGTGCCGGGTAGAATCTTTAAGGAAAGGAATTTTTCCTTCGTATATGAATTCAATGCGACAAGAAGAGCCTTCTCCTCCGATTTTGAATACGTTTCTTTACTCGGTTCAATAAAGCCCTTTCCGGCGATACCTGTGGAGTATAAAATAGTATTCAAATTTCTGCGGGAAATTTTCGGTATTTCCAGTTGTCCGACTGCGGCAAAGAATTCCAATAGCTTCCCGCCGTGCCAGAGAGCCACTTTAGGGTAAAGAAAGACAATATGGCCTTTTTCTTTCGAAGAGGGAATTTCCTTAAATTGGGATGCGAAATAGTCGGGAACCTCTCGGTATCCGTACGGTTTTACCGAAAGAAACACTTTTGCTTTAGGAAGATATTTTCTCTGCTCGGGTTTTAGAAACGCCGGTTTGACGGGCTTCATATCTTTCGAGACTTGATCCAGGATTTTACGATTCGCTAATTGTTGACCATAGGGTGGTACGAAGTTCCAAAGCGAAACGACTTGATCTACCGAACCGGAAATTTCCTCAGGGACCGGATTCATATAATCGAATACGGCTTCGGATTCTTCCAAAGTATTTACGACTATAGCCTGCGGATCCGACGAAATATCGAATCGATCGGAAATCTCATCGTAGAGATTTACGGATTCTTGATTTTCGACGAGTAAATTTCTGCCGTTCACGTCGAACTCTACTTTAGGGGCAAAGAACCCGAGAAAGAGAACGGCCAATACTACGATTGTTGCAAGCAGCCCGGGTCTGGAATAAAATTTTCTTAATATTCGAGAAGGAGTCTGTTGTGCTTCGTTTAATAGAAAAACTTTTGATAAGCGCGGGAACCATTTTAAGAGTAACGTAATTTGTATTGCTGTGACTGCGTACATCGTCACTGCGATTACTAGAGTTCCGTAGGTCGCTATGATTCCGAATTCGCTAAAGCCCCTAAACTCCGAAAAGGAAAGCACCACGAATGCCGAAGTGGTAGTTAAGGCGGAACTTAAGGAGGCTACACCAGTATGATAAATCGTATCCTTGATAGATCGAATTAAATCCTGCTTTTTGGTAAACTCTTCCCTAAATCGATACAAAAACTGAATTCCATAGTCGATTCCCAGACCCATTAATATGGATCCGATAATGCTGGTGATGCTATTTAGCTCTCCGATAAAAAACCCGGTAATTCCGAAAGTTATCAATAACCCGGAAAAGAGAGAAAAAAGAAGCATAGCAATGAAAAGGGGATTTCTGAAGAACAATAAAAGTAAAAAAGCGATTCCCGCAAACGATGCAATTCCGATCGGCTTCAATGCGCCTATCAAAGTCTCGTAATCGTCTTGATTAAGTTTATAGGTTCCGGTATAACCCGCGTAAACGCCGTCCTTTTCAAGATGGGATTCTTTTACAATGGCTTGGATTCTTTGATCTAGTCGTTTGTCAAAATCGATATCTACGAAGGATCCGGTCGGTTTGATCAGTAATAAGAGCATCCCCTTGTCGGGAGAAATATTATATTCGTCGAATATATCTCGCTTTGCTAAGCGTTGGTATTTGGAAATAATATCGGTAAAATCCGGGTTATATTCCTCATCGGTCAGCTTTATGAAGAAGGGGTTCGCGCGCTCAACCTCCTCTTCAATTTTTCGTTTGACTCTCTTTCGTATTTCGGTCAAGTCTTCCGTTTTTAAAAATAAAGGAAGTCTATCTTGTAAAAAGGAAACGTTATAACGATACGATACGAATCGAACGAATTCCTTATCGGCTAAAAATAATTCGGCGAGTTTTTCGGAGGATCGTTTTAGGGCCCTTTCCCTCTCCTTATAATAGGCTAAATGTTTGCGCTTTTCCGCATCGGCAAGATCGAGTTCTTTTTTTTGCAGATCAGTGTTGCCTTCCCGCTTAGCTTGGAAGGCTTTCACCAAGTGGGAGGTCATTCCCTTCTCGTCTTTAAACTTCAGAACTACGGTATAAAATCCGCTTCCTCCGACCATTTCGATAACTTTACGCGTGATAACGACCGAAGGGTTTTCCGGCGGTAATAATTCCAGATTATTGCTATTTATCGATAATCGAGTCGTGTAGAATGCGGAAACGAAGAGGAAAATTAATAAGCATATTGACGATGTAACCGGACGAGTGAGTACTGCATCAGTCGATTTAGAGAGAAATTTTCTCATCAATTTTTAGCCGCTTTCTGAACTAAGGCGATCGTCCCTTTGACTCCATTTTTTTTCAAGGACGGTTCTATATTTTTAGTGCGATTGATGTCGGTCGCGAGCTTTCCTTCAGTTTCAAAATCCGTAATATACCAATTTCCGTCGATCTCGGAAAGGATCCATGCGAAGGAAACTTGGTCAGAACCTTTATACAAAATTGAGGAACCGATTCTAATACGCTTATCTTTTAGGATCGGTTTTTCATATGTGATATCTATTTTGTCGAAATATTTTACCGCAATCGGAAAAGCCTTATTTACTATATATTCGGCGATTGCATTTTCGAATTCCTTTCTTTCCCCATCCGAAAATTTAGACGCACCGATTAATGATTCGGAAAATCGACCTACATGGATTAAAGCCAAAGCCTTATCATTTTTTTTATATCGAATAAAACCGACCAACTTTTTAACCGTGGAAAGAGACGATTCCTCCGGAGAGACGGTTGTTTCTGCCGGAGGCGCAGACGTAGGTTGCACTTCTTCGGAAAACAGCATAGTATTTGCGAAGAACAGGATGCTAATTAGAAAAATTCGGGTTTGTTTCACGAGTCGTACCTGATATCGGAAGGGTCCGAGGAGTTTTATTTATGTCCGAAGGTTGCCGATGGCTGAATGGATCGAACTTTTCGTACAGTACCCGGTAAGGAAGTTCTAAGTCAACGGAAATACCCCCCGCAAACTTACGTTTCCGTTTAAATAAAGATTTACCCTTTTACGAACGGACTGCTTTCTTTTTTTTTGCAAGAAACCGATACGATTTCTCGATTAAATTAGGTCCGGCTCCAAGTATAAAGAGGAGGGAGCAAATAAAATAAGTGAACTGCAATCTGAGTATTCCAATTTCTGCAAATTTCCTAGAAGAAACAATTATACGAGAGTCTAAAACGTTAAATGAACTGACTTTACGAATTCTCCGAACAATCTCAGAATCTTCCATTAAGTTCCAATCTTCTCTGAACCCGTCGCATTTTGAGAAAATCTCCGTCGTTACGAATAGTCCCTGATCACCGAACCTTAATAGGTTCAGGTCTCCGTCTTTGTAAACGGCGTTCAGCTTTAACCACCAATTTTGCGAATCATAACGAATGCAAAAGCAACCTGCCGGATTGCCTTTCTTCACGCTTGATCGGATAGAGTGGAAATAATCTATCGGCGGAAGGCAATCCGCATGGAGGAAGAATAGAATTTTTCCTTTAGCGAACTTCGCGCCCAGGTTACATTGAGACGCGCGACTTTGAACGGGTGAGTCGATTAACGTTACTCGATATTGGGAGATAATATGTTTCGAATTGTCCGTACTTCCGCCGTCGACTATGATAATTTCAAGATTTTCATCCTTTCGATTTAAGGAATCGAGTCGTTCCAATAGTATGGGGAGAAAATTTTCTTCGTTATGGATGGGGATAATAACGGAAATCTTTGAATTTAAGAGGAAGTCCTTTTCCATGTTAAAATCCCTTTTGATTCGCATTCTTGCAGATCTTTTAGAGTATCGATGTCGCTTAAAACGGGAAGTAAACCGACTTTCTTCCCCGCTTGTCGAACTTTCTCTAAGCTTACACCTAATACAGTGCTTGTACTCCATTCGATTCCTTGAAAAAGTTCAGGAAAGTCTTTCTTCAATCCAACCAAATAGTAGCCCCCGTCTTTCGCCGGACCATAAACGACATCCTTCTCATCTAAAATTCGGAAAGCCTCCTTTAAATGAAACTCTTGGAGTTCCGCGCAGTCGCTACCGATTAAAATGGCCGAGGAATATCCGTTATGAGACGAGTATAGAAATGCGCTTCTCATTTTTTCGCCTAAATCTCCGCCCTCTTGCACTTTTGTAATCAAAGAGGAGTTCCCCCAATTCTCAGATTCACTGGAATCGGGAAGAAATGAATCGAACCATAGAATCTTGGGAATATCAAGAGGGCGCACGCATTCTCTGGTTTTTTCCACTAAGGCAAGATAGACTTCTAATGCGGCTTTTTCGCCAATGTCCCCAGCGAGCCTCGTTTTTACTCGTCCTGCAATCGGATTCTTTAAGAATATATGTAAAATCGGATTTGGCATTCGAACTAGTAAACCGTGAAATAAGAAGTTATGCTTTTCATACTTATTCCCGTCTAAAATTGAGCAATTAATTTACATTCTATTGAAGTAAAAACATGCCTTCGGACGATGCAATATCCGATAAAATCGAAAACTCATGCCCCGAGGCAGTCGAGAATCCTGGCGGGGATGGAAATTTGTTATCGGTCCTTGAAGCTGTTTTTCGATAACGACGGAGGGTCGTAGGTTTCAAAGAATAAGTAAATTATGAAAAACAGATATATTATCTTTATTCCGATGTTCGACTGATTGAGTGTTTAACTATTTCGCAATCGATTTCAATTCTAAGGAAAAATTCGAGAGATCGATCGAATGAAAGTAATGAAGCCTGTATCAAGACTATTATCAGGTTACAGTGGGAGTTCATACACAGACTGTAGACAAAAAGTGGTTGTCGCAAAGTCCCGTTTGTGATAAGTAGGCGCTTCGTGACCGTTAGAGTCGGGCGGGGGTACCACCGATCCGGCCCCCACCCAGGAAGGGTGGGGAATCAATCCGCCGTCCTTCCTGGATCCACTCTAATTCCCGGTTCTCTAAGCCGTACGGCTTTGAATTTCTTTTGAAGGATCGATTTCCTTCCAGCTGGAAAATGATTGCCTATAAAGTAGAAACCAGGCGACGGATAAGAACACCAAACCGCCGATAATCGCAAGATTTGCCTTGCTAAAACCGAATAGAATTGCTGTCGCGATTAAAATCGCAAGTCTTGCGGGTTCCATATAAAGCGCCCATCTTTTCAAATCCAGGATTCCTCCGATTGAAATCAAAGAAAGAAAACTTAGGATAAAAATCGTATATTGAACGTTAACCGGAATGACGGAAATTTTTACGAGCATCGCAAAGGTTCCGGCGACGGTTGCTGCGAACCAAACCAAGGAGTATGCGGTTAGTCCGGTTGGCAATGAAACATCATATTTTTTGAAAGTTTTCTCGCTCACTTCTGGAATCGGGTACTGTCCGCCCAATTCCTGGGGTCTCCAACCGGGCACCGCAACGAAGACTTTAATTTTGTCGATCCATCTAGAGGATTTCCAGGCAAGTTCGAACATCTCCCACCAATAATGTACGTTCGCCCAAAGCGGATTGAAGCTTCGTAGAGGTTTTACAGTTCCATACACCGGAACCTCTTCTTCCTTCTGGAAAGTTCCGAACCATTTGTCGAAGACGATTAGGGTTCCTCCGTGGTTCTTATCGATGTATTTAGGATTGATTCCGTGATGCACTCTATGATGAGAGGGCGTATTGAAAATCGCTTCGAACCACGAAGGCAGCTTGTCGATCGCTTTTGTGTGAATCCAAAATTGGTAGATTAAGTTCAGCTCTCCGTTTAAAATCGTGACAATCGGAGGGAATCCTAATAATGCGAGAGGTAAATAGAATACCCAGGAAAAGAGAGAGTGGAAGCTAGCTTGTCGTAAAGCAACCGTTAGGTTATACTCTTCGCTCTGATGGTGAACGACGTGTCCTGCCCATAGAAAATTGACTTCGTGACTGAGACGATGATTCCAATAATACGCAAGATCGTACAAAACGAAGCAGGCAACCCAAACGAAGAGAACGATGGACATCGACCAGGTCCCGACGGAGATACCGAGAAGATCATGCGATGGCATCCAAGAAACTCTTTCGCTAGGCCAGGCTGGAAGGTCGAAAATTCTCCAATTTTGATATACCCATAGGTAAGCCAGAAAAATAATCGTCTTGAAAATGATTCCGAATATTTGACTCGAGACTCCTGCGCTCAAATCATTAATCGAGTCGTTTAAGCGATATAGTCCGCGTTTCTTGTACCAGGAAAAGAATAGTTCCAATCCAATTAGCAGGAAAAAGAAAGGAATTGCGATGGTGATAAGGTTTATTTTTTCCATACGTTCGTTCTCCTTAGATGATCTCTCCTTAAATTTATAGGGTCAATCCAAAACTAGCGCGGCAATCGGATTCCTACTTTTGTCATAACGATTGGCCGAAAAAATTCAAGACTGAGCGGATGCCGGTTGACTAAAATAAGAATAGTTTCGAACAATCCTCCCTTATGGCTTCGAAAGAATGGTTATTATATGGGGCGAACGGATATACGGGCGAGCTAATTGCTCGCAGAGCGGTTTCTCGCGGAATGAAGCCTGTTCTTGCCGGTAGAAGTCCCGCAAAAATCGAAGCTCTTGCAAAGGAGCTTAGGTTGGAATATAGAGTCTTCGGTTTAGAAGACTTAGAGACGATAAAAAAGAACATTCGTTCATTTTCGCTTGTCCTTCATTGCGCGGGACCTTTCATTTCGACATCAGTTCCGATGGCTGAAGCATGCATCGCGCAAAAAGTTCATTACCTGGATATTACGGGTGAAATTCCGGTATACGAATCTTTGTTCTCGTTGAATCAATCTGCTCAGGAAGCGGGAATCTTGCTCCTTCCGGGAGTCGGTTTTGATATAGTGCCGACGGATTGTGTTGCTGCCGCCTTGAAAAAAAAATTACCATCCGCGTCCGAGTTGGACCTTGCTTTCGTCGGCTTAAGCGAAGTTTCTCCTGGAACGATGAAAAGCGCCCTCGCTCAACTTCCTTATGGTTCTAAAATTCGAAAAAATGGGGAGCTTGTCGGAGTTCCTCATCTAAGCTCGAGTAAGACGATATCAATTAAGGATAAAACATATCGAGTATACGGAATTCCTTGGGGAGATGTGTTTACTGCATATATTTCAACGGGCATTCCGAATATACAAGTGTTCACCGATATTCCCGAAGGACAGGTTAAGGCGATGAAATATTTAAAGCCTTTCCTAACCATATTAAAGTTTTCTCCTATACTGAAATTGATGCAGTTCCTTGTAGGAAAAACGGTCAGAGGGCCGGGGGAAGAAACTAGAATAAATGTGAAGACTCGCGTGTGGGGGGAGGTTCGAGCTCAATCCGGAAAATCGATTTCTTTACTACTGGAATGCAAAGAAGGTTACGAGTTCACGATTGAATCTTCTATTCTCGCCGTGCAAAAAGTATTGAATTGGAAGGGCGGAAAAGGAGGCTTTCGCACTCCTAGCTTAGCCTTCGGTTCCGACTTCGTATTAGAAGTATCCGGCTCTAAATGGGAATTCATTGAACGGAAAGAATAACTCGATTCGTCGGCTGTCGTTTTGACTTTCGCCGAGAAATTCGGTTAAAAAATTTCTTTACACTTTCGATAAACGCATAATATTTCTTTCGCATGAACGAGACCTTTTTAATTCGCAATTTGCACAAAATCGTTCTCATTCTGTTTATCGGATCGCATTCCTTTTGTTCCGGCATCAATATACTCACGGTTACGAACGCGGAATCTTCCACCCATCCTGTCGTAGGCGATTCCAATTTTCTCCAAATTTTATCAAAGGGAAATTGGATCTTCTCTAGACAATCGGCTATCAGCGGGATTCCACAGCAAGGAGAAAGCTTAATTTCTTCTTCTGCATGTAGTAGAAGTTTTATAGGCTTAGTCGGCTGGGGGGATTCCTCACTGGAGGAAGTTCTGCGACAGTCAAATATTAAGAAAATCGCATTCGTGGAATACACTCAGGAAGCATGGCTTTCCGGCCTTTTGTTTCATTCCTTTTGCACTGTTGTAAGCGGAGAAGGAAATGCGTCGGAAAAAGATTCCGCGATTCTTAAGGAGAACGATCCTCGCTGATCGGAATGTATAAAACTCCAGTGATTTTAAAAATGAAGATTAATATCCTCTTGATTCTACTTCTCTGCCTTTTCATAAAATGTACCGGATGGAATCTTTTGAGCGCCGGATCTCCAAGAATCGAGACTCATCCGATTCGCGGTGGAAGCAATCCGGCTCAATCGATTTCGCGAGGAGGCTTTCTTTTTTTCGAAACAAGTACCTGGACGGGAGATCTTTCAAAATCGGAACCGACAGATTTCGGAGAATCCTGCGCCTATAGCATTTTTTCCATTTATGCTTACGGTGATGCTAGTGTGGAAGCTTCCATTCGGAACGGAAATATTCAGGATGTGGGTTTTGTAGAATTCGATCAGATCGCAGTTTTAGGGGGCACAGTGTATCAATCTTTTTGCACGGTTGTTTGGGGACGGAGAACCGAGTCGATCCGCCCCGCGCGTTCCGACGGAGAAAAAAAATGAACCAGCCCGGAAAGTCTTACGTTATAATCCGAATCTATCTTTTACTATTGGTCTTCTTCGTTACTACTATAAGTTGTGCCTCAGGGCCCGTATCGGGTCTACTCTATTCGAAGACTTCGTTTCCGGGTACGATCAATCCGGACGCCTCGGTTCGCAGAGAGTTGAGGGCTCAAGGTTGCGTACATAATTTCCTGACTCTTTTTTCCGTAGGCAATGCGGGAGCTGGCGAAATCGCTTTTAAGAATGGAATTGGACGAGTCTCATTGATTGATCATTCTAGCATGCAAATTCTGACTCTTCTTTATCGAAATTATTGTACGATCGTGATCGGAGAGAAAGGATGAGGAGTTGGATTTTCCGTTTATCGATCGCTTTGTCGATTGCTTGCATTTCCTGTACATCGACGCCGGAACCCGGTTGGATTTACACGAATAATAAATACCATTTGTCGACGGACCCGGCGGGACATACCGTCACTTCGGCTAGGATTTTGAAAAAGGGAGAATCCTGTACTTTCGGATCGGTCCTTTTTTACTTCGGCTATTACGGACAGCAGGTTTCTTTAAAGGAAACTCTCCTTAGGAGCAAGATTTCGAAAGTCGCCCTAGTGGATCGAAGCACCGAAAGTTATCTGATGGGGTTGGTCTATTTCGATTGTGTCGAGGTCTGGGGGGAATGATTCGAAACCGAAATCCTCTAACTCCAGCCCAATGCGGTCATCGTGGAGTTTTAAAATTTCTTAATATTATTATTCTATTATCTCTCTTTAACTGTATTTCTTTGCGAGTTTACGTCCCTCGTACATATCCCAATCCTCGCGACGGCTTCGTGCAATGGAAAAAATACAAGGATCTAGGAACGGACGTAGGATCCGGTTCCGTCGTCGAGCCGTCGATTAGCGTCGAGTTTCCTGAAGAATCTAAGTCCCAGTTTGCCAAACGCAATCCTAGTTGGCTATTTTTGGCCCCCAATTATCTAAAGAACGAATATGGCCCGTTGACTTCTCTCATGAGAAAGGAATTTTCGGAACATCCCGACGAATACAAGGGAAACTATCGGATCCTTATAAAGAGATTCGATTTAGCTACTAAGGACAATTGGATCGTACATCCGTTTACGAATCTTGTTAGCGTAAATTTCGAAGCGGATGTTTTTTCGCCGGGAAAGAACGACCCGATTTGGCAATTTCGTTTTCAAGATAGCATCGAATCCGCGACTACCGACGCTATGTTCGTTATCTCCACGATTTCGATTATCGGATGGATTATTTATATGCCGTATCTCGGTTACAGGGGGAATCGAGAAGACCAATTGAATCAACTCGGTCGAATTGCTTTATTAGAATTTTTTGAAGGATGGAAGCGTCATCCTGCGCTCGGTTCCTCGCTTAGCCCGTCCGGAAAAAGAGACTAGGATGCGCGGAACTACGTATTTATCCCTACTTCTTTTTAGCGCCCTTTTGCAGTTCGGATGTCTATATTCGGCCGAAAAAAGGTACACGATCGGACAGCCTTACGATCCGAACGAGGAGTATTATTTTTCGGAGGATAATCCTCAGTTTGAAGAGGGGGTTCCGAATAGTTTCCTAGACGGGTTGGGAAATATCTTGGGAGTTTTGAGTAAAATCGTAATCGGAGATAAGCGAATGAGTAATCATAGAATCTCCGAGGAGACTAAGAATTTCTTAAAGGAATATATCAAAGATAATAATCTTAGCGATGTCAAGGTCCGTTTTAACCAATATTCTCCGGGCGGCGATTTTATGAGACTCTGGCGATCTAAAAACGTGAACCCTTTATTAAAATGGACTTTCGGTTTGCTTACCTGGGTTTTGGAACTGGCTTTTCCCGAGCGAATTTTTGCGAATTGCGGCATACCGTACGTATGCGGTGGGGATCATTATAATCCCTATACGAATACGATTCATATTTATTCCGATCTTCCTGCGGCAGCAGTACATGAGGGAGGACACGCGAAAGATTTTTCGCTTCGTAAGTATAGGAGCATCTATACGTTCTCGTACATGATTCCGATTTTGGGAACGTTCTATCCTGAAGCCCGAGCGTCCGACGATGCCATTCGATATTTTAGGTATCGATGCGATCTCGCGACTCAAATGCATGCATTCCACGTTTTATATCCCGCTTACGGGTCCTATATAGGCGGTCAATTCATCGGATTGGTTGGAGTAATTCCCGGATATATCGTCGGATCCAGGAGTGCTACGGAAGTCTTACGCCAAGAACCTCCTCGCGAATGTCAGATCGCGAAAGAATTGGAATCTAAGAAAAAATAAATTTCCAAATTAATAAAAACTATTCAATCTTCTAATCTTGCAATCTAGACGCTGCCCCAATTTTAGCTAGAATTGCTACAAATTCTTCCCAAAGTCCTCGATTTTCCCCAGTATAAACTCTCGCCAGAAATCCCTGAATTCGCGAAAACCAGTCTTCGAAATTTGCATTTTGTTCTTTAGTGGGTATTATTGCTTAAATACTATACAATAAAAAATAAATAGATTAAAAAATAGGCGATAAATCCAAATTCTGCTTGTTAAATAGAAGGCATGGCCGTAACTTCCGGTAAGAGATGGAGGAATTTCTATGCTCCTGACAAACTATCAAACAGATTCATTTTATGATGAGATGTTCTCGCCCGAAGGCGGGATTCGGCAAAGTTACCATATCTTGAAATCCAGAATCGAGGGGATGGACGACAAGGAGCTTTTCAAACGCAAAAGCTCTGCGGAAAAAGCTCTACTCTCTTTGGGAATTACGTTTAACGTTTATGGTGATGAGGAGGAAGAGGAAAGGATCATGCCTTTCGATATTATTCCCAGAATCGTAACGGCTCACGAATGGAAAAAATTAGAGGAAGGGTTGAAGCAGCGAATTCGAGCGCTCAATCTTTTCGTTCAGGATATCTACGGCGAAGAAAAAATCATCAAAGATGGAATCATTCCTGCGGAAATCATCTACAGCAGCACCGGTTACTTGAAGGAATGTAAAGGAATCGTTCCTCCCAAAGGTACTTGGATTCATATCACCGGAACGGATCTGGTTCGGGACGGGGACGGTAGAATGCTTGTGCTCGAAGATAATCTTCGCTGTCCATCCGGCGTCTCTTATGTATTAGAAAATCGTGAAGTTATGAAAAAGACGTTTCCCGAATTGTTCGCGAGTCTTTCCGTTCGTCCGATTTACGATTATCCGATCCGACTGCGAGGCATGCTCGAACATATTTCGGGAAAACCCAATCCTAGTATCGCAGTTTTGACTCCGGGAATTTATAACTCCGCCTATTATGAGCACAGCTTTTTAGCGTCTAAGATGGGAGTTCCTCTAGTTGAAGGAACCGATCTGACGGTTAAAGATGATAAACTGTACATGAGGACCACTCACGGATTGAAACAGGTGGACGTTCTTTATCGCAGGATCGACGATATCTTTATGGATCCGAAGGTATTCCGTAAAGACTCCTTGCTCGGAGTGCCCGGGATTTTCGAAGCTTTTAGAAAAGGAAACGTGGCTTTGGCAAACGCCCCAGGTACCGGAGTCGCCGACGACAAGGTAATATATTCTTTCGTACCTGAAATCATTAAATATTATCTAGGCGAAGAGGCGATCATTCCGAACGTTCCAACTTATCTCTGTTCGAGGGAAAAGGATTTGAAATACGTTCGGGAGAATATCGCGAATCTAGTGGTAAAAGCCGCGAACGGTGCGGGCGGATACGGAATGATAATCGGTCCTGTTGCAAGTCAAAAGGAGAGAGAAGAATTCATTAAAAAGGTGGATGCGGATCCTCGAAATTACATCGCTCAGCCCGTGCTAAACCTTTCCCGTGTCCCCACTTTAGTGGAGGATAAATTGGAAGGCCGTCATGTCGACTTACGTCCGTTCATTCTTTATGGAGAAGATATTTATGTGATGCCTGGTGGGCTGACGAGAGTCGCTTTGCGAAAAGGATCTTTGGTAGTGAATTCCTCTCAAGGCGGAGGATCCAAAGACACTTGGGTGATGGGTCAAGGATGAGTAAATAGGCACCGGGTAAATTCCCGGCAAGCGGAACCGTAGTAAAAAACGAACTAGAGAGGTTTCCTATGCTGAGCCGAGTCGCCGAATCCGTGTATTGGATGAATCGATACATGGAGAGAGCGGAGAATTATTCCCGCTTTCTCGATGTAAATTTCCAGCTTTCTTTGGATTTAAACGAAGATGCCAATCGTCAATGGATGCCGTTGGTCTACACGACGGGAGATAACGAGCTTTTTACGAAGAAATATTCCCTTCCGACGAAGGAGAATGTCATTCACTTTATGAGTCTGGATATCGAAAATCCGAACTCTATTATGAATTGCTTAATTAGGGCCCGTGAAAACGCGAGAACGATTCGTGAGAATATTTCCACGCCTATGTGGGAAGTGATCAACGAGTTTTATCTCACATTTAGGACGAGAAAGAGATTCGAGGAATCCGACATGCCCGGGATCGCCGAATTTTTTAAATCGATTCGGAATCAATGCTTATTATTTTACGGATGCCAAGAGGCCACCATTTCACACGACGAAGTTTGGCACTTCGCACTGCTGGGGCGGTTATTGGAAAGGGCCGATAAGACGACTCGGATTCTGGATATGAAATATTTCATTTTGCTTCCGTCTCATGAGGAAACCGGATCGACTTTGGATTTAATTCAATGGCTTTCTCTTTTGAAATCTGCGAGTGCTCACGAGATGTTTAATCGGATATATACGAGGATCACGCCTAAAAATATAGCTCAATTCTTGATCTTGGATAAGCTGTTCCCTAGGGCGATTCGATTTTGTTTATCCAAAACTTTCGATAGTCTAAAGATTCTAAGTGGTACCGACAAGGATTCATACGCGAACGAAACGGAACGTAGGGTAGGATTGTTGTTATCCGAAATGAATTACGCTTCCATCGACGAGATTTTCGGAACGGGTATGCATGAATATCTGGATCAATTGCAGGTAAGATTGAACGGTATTGCGTCCGAATTGGACGAAACGTACTTCAGGAATTAATATTTACGCATGTCGTTATTGGTATCTCTAACACACGAAACATCCTACGAATACGATAAGGCGGTTTCTTTATCCCCGCATGTGATTCGTCTGCGTCCGGCTCCCCATGCTAGGACTAAAATTATCTCATATTCGCTTCAAGTGGAGCCGACCAAGCAATTTTTAAATTGGCAACAGGATCCGTTCGGAAATTACCAAGCGAGACTAGTATTTCCTGAAAAAACGAATAAGCTTCGGATACTTGTGGATCTAATCGCGGAAATCCAAGTCTTTAATCCCTTCGATTTTTTTCTAGAGCCGGACGCCGAAGAGGCGCCCTTTATTTATTCCGATTCGTTACGGAAGGAACTCATGCCTTATTTGAGCGCCAGTGACGGAAGTTATGCTTTGGCGAATTATATTTCCCAACTTCGGAAAGAGGGCATATTACAGAAAGCTCGAACCGTCGATTACCTGGTTCGATTAAATCATCGAGTCTATGAAGACGTTTCCTACGTTATTCGCATGGAGCCCGGTGTGCAAACTTGTACGGAGACCCTGGAGAAAAAATCCGGATCCTGTCGCGACTCGGCTTTCCTACTAGTCCAAATTTTACGACATATAGGCTTGGCGGCACGTTTCGTTTCCGGATATCTAATCCAATTAAAACCGGATGAAGTTCCGATAGACGGACCTGCCGGACCTAAGGCTGACTTCACCGATTTGCATGCATGGGCCGAAGTCTATTTACCTGGGGCAGGCTGGGTCGGACTCGATCCGACTTCCGGCTTACTGGCCGGTGAAGGTCATATTCCGTTGGCTGCAGTTCCGGAACCGTCCAGCGCATCGCCGGTATTCGGATATTCCGATCCTGCAAATTCTAAATTCCATTTTCACATGGAAGTAAAACGGATAAAAGAATCCCCCCGTGTTACAAAACCGTATACGGATGAACGATGGGAGAAGATTCTAAAATTAGGAAAAAAAATCGATGATAAATTAAGAAAAAATGATATTCGATTATCGATCGGAGGAGAACCCACCTTCGTCTCGGATACCGACCGTCAAAATTCACAATGGAACACCGATGCCCTCGGTTCCGAAAAACTTTCCTTGGCTGAAGAGCTTCTAGGAAATCTTAGAAAGAGATTCGCTCCGGGTTCGGTAGTGCAGGTTACTCAAGGAAAATGGTATCCCGGAGAGCCTTTGCCTCGTTGGTCTTTGAACACATTTTGGAGAAGGGATGGAGAAAAGCTTTGGCAGGAAGAGGCGTATTTGTCTTCGGTTAAAGAAAAAAAGGACGCTGACCGTGAGGAGGAGTTGGCTAAAGCGGAAACGATCGGAGAGCAAATTTGCGCTTCCCTAGGTATTTCTGCCAAGCATCTAATACCGGTATTCGAGGACGGCTTCTATTATTTATGGAAGGAAGGACAATTGCCGAAATGGGAAAAGCCTGAATCCCCGAAGGAAGACGATTTTTCTTTCGAATCGTTGGAAAGAAGGAGAGTTCTCTCCGTGTTGGAAAAGGATTTTAAATTAAAGAAGGGATTCGCTGTACCATTACAATACAATTATATTTTAAAGCGTTGGGAAAGCTCGGAATGGGTCTACCGTCGAGAGCGTCTATATTTGGTTCCGGGCGATAGTCCTGCCGGTTTGCGGCTGCCGTTTGCTTCAATTGCGGATTCCTTCCGTCTTTCCGCAGTTCTGACGGATATTGCGGAGCCGAGCAAACTTCCTTCCTATAAGGATATTTTAAAGAAAGTTAAAGAGAGATCGCAAAAAGAAGGAAAGTTTTACCCGAGCGGTAAAGAGCTTCCGATTCGAAGCACTCTCGTAATCGAACCCCGTGCCGGAGTTTTGCATATATTTCTTCCTCCGATCGAACGTTTAGATGTATGGTTGGATTTATTGTCGTCCATCGAAGATGCCTGCGTACGAACGAAGCTGCCTATCGTATTTGAAGGATACGAACCTCCCCACGATAATCGATTGTGCCTTTTTAGAATTACACCCGATCCGGGAGTAATCGAAGTGAATCTACATCCTTCCTCGGATTTTGCGGAATTAGAGGAGAAGACCAGGATTCTTTACGAGGAAGCTAAAGCGATCAAACTCAGTGCGGAAAAATTTCAAATCGACGGTCGACATTCCGGAACCGGAGGCGGAAATCATATTACGGTAGGCGCTATGACTCCTGCGGATAGCCCCTTCTTACGAAGACCGGATTTGCTAAGAAGCTTGGTCAGTTATTGGCAGCACCATCCGTCCCTATCTTACTTATTTTCGGGGTTGTTCGTCGGACCGACCTCTCAGGCTCCGAGATTGGACGAGGGTAGAGACGAGGCATTGTATGAATTCGAATTGGCGGCAAAGCAAGTCGACGAAAGGAAAAAGGATCTTCCTCCTTGGCTAATCGATAGATTATTTCGAAATTTGTTAGTGGACCTGACCGGCAACACTCATCGAGCCGAGATTTCCATCGATAAATTATATCCTCCTTCCGGGCCCAGATTGGGGTTGGTGGAGCTAAGAGCATTTGAAATGCCGCCTCATTACCGAATGAGCGTCGTACAGCAACTTCTCGTTTTGTCCCTCTTGGGTCGTCTTTGGGAAAAACCGTATAAGAAATCGCCTGTACATTGGGGAACGGAATTACATGATCGGTTTCTTCTACCTCATTACGTATGGAACGATTTTAAGGATGTCTTGCGGGATTTAAAAGATCACGGGTATGCTTTTGAAGAAGAGGATTTTATCCCTTTCTTCGAGTTTCGCTTTCCGGTTTACGGATCGCTCAAGAAGGATGAGATCTTTTTGGAGTTAAGACTTGCATTAGAACCTTGGAATGTCCTAGGGGAAGAATCTTCGTCGTTCGGGACATCTCGGTCAGTCGATTCCGCAGTGGAACGTCTGCAGGTAAGAGTGGAAGGTTGGACCAATGAGCGTTTTCAATTGGCTTGTAATGGAGTGGAAGTTCCGCTGCGACCCACGGGTAAGCTCGGGGAGGCGGTGGCAGGTATTCGTTTTAAAGCCTGGAATCTTCCGTTTACCCTCCACCCAAACTTGCCGATCCAAAATCCTCTAGTGTTCGATATTTGGGATACCTGGTCGAATCGGCCGGTTGCGGGATGTAGATATTATGTTTCACATCCCGGTGGCAGAGCCTACGAGACTTTTCCGGTAAATTCCTTCGAAGCGGAAAGCCGCAGAATTTCTCGCTTCTTTCCGGATGGACATTCCGGGGGATCTAAACCCGCCCCGCTGAAAATTGAGAAATCCCACGCTTATACTTTGGACCTTAGATGGATAGATAAGACCATTTGATCTTCTTATAACGGACCTAAACTTGATTTTCGTCAATTTTTGAGAATCTTTCTCAAAAACACTTGTCCTCAGAAGGCCCTAGTTAATCTTGATTCTCAGATCCAAGTTTAATAACGTCTGAGGCGAAACGATGAATCGTTCGGGTTTTCATTCCTTTTGGGAACTTCCTGTCAAAAGATCCTATTATTTACGCAGAATTTTTTCCGGTTACGGAACCATTCTTACCTCCATAATTCTATTTTTCTTCGTGCTCTCTTGTAATCCGAAGAACCCGTCGTCGAGTGATACTTCGCTCGTTAACGGATTTCTCTATGCGATGTTTAATTCCTACAATCCTAAGCCCTTTTTGCAAAACATGGGTCGTAATATTATTCCTCCATTATATTCCGACCTAAACAGTAAGGCCCAGGATTTGGTGACGAAAGCCACGGCCTTGTCCACTTGCAACGCGGGCACTCTCTCTAATGTGCAGGCTTCCTGGCTTGCGAATATTTCCGCAGTAAAAAAGGTCGAGCTATATCGCTTCGGACCTTCCAATACATATTACCCTCTATTCGATGCTTGGCCTGGAGAAGCGACGAAGACGGTCAGTCCGGAATCGCCGCCAAGTAACGGCGATATGGACGATCTAGATGCATCTCCCGGCTTCTCCGGTACGGCAGCAGCCTATATTGGCACTTTAGATAAAGATGCGAAAGGTCTCCCTGCTATCGAATATGTCATTTATGTAAAGCCTGCCAGTTACGGAGCTAGTGCTCTTTCCTGCTCGGACATGAGTGCGAATCGCTACCAACTTTTATTGGCATTAGTGAACGATTATGCGGCAAACGTTGCCGCTCTTGCCGCCGCCTGGGCTCCGAACGGTACCGCTCCTTACGGGGAACAGCTTGCGACAGCCGGTAACGGGTCGACGGTTTTTCCGAATTCCGCAGGAGCATTGAATACGATCTTTGCCAGCGCTATTCGGGAATTAAGCACGATGAAGGACGGCAAGTTGGAAGCGCCTGCCGGTCTTGCCCAGGGAGGAAACGGCTCCGTTATCAATCTCAGTTTGTCGGAGTCCCGCTTTTCGGGCAACAGCATACAGAACCTTCGGGACAATCTTTCTTCCTTCAAAACATTCTACTTGGGGGGTGGCGGGATCGGTTTCTCCGACTACGTAACTTTTTATAGCCCTACCCTGGACACCCAGGCAAAGGCTCAAATTTCCCTCTTAGAATCCACGTTAAATTCGTTTAACAGTATTAGCGCAGGTAATATGGCCGCAATCAAACAAGCCGTGACTCAATTAAATACCTTACTGACGATTTTGAATACGCAACTCGCGGCTATCGTGGGTAGCGGCGTAGTATCAGGACATACAGGGGATGGAGATTGATGGCGTACAAATCCTGTTTGCGTACGCTCATTCTTTGTTTATTCCTTCTTCTTCCGATTTCCATAATCCTTTCCCAACCGAACGGGAACGGGAGCAACGGGGAAGAAAAACCTAAAGAAGGAACCGAAACGAAGGAACAGCCTTCCAAGGAAGAAGAAGATATAAATGAAAAGAGGCGTAAGTTCTTAGAAAGCGGACAGATCAACGTGATCGGGTCCAAGGACGAAGATCTAAAAAAAATCCCCGGATCGGCTAACGTCATCGGAAAGAAAATTCTGAAAGAAACAAGCCCGATCGATTCGATGGAAGCCTTGAGAAGGGTTCCCGGTGCGACGATTCGATACCAAGACGCGGTCGGTCTTACGCCGAATATCGCTTTTCGAGGAGTGAGTAACGAGGAATCTAGAAAGACACTCATTTTAGAAGACGGTGTTTTTACTTCTTTGAGTCCCTACGGACAACCCGAGAGTTATTTTATTCCTCATATCGATAGGATGGAAAGAGTCGAGGTCGTTAAGGGTTCCGGTTCCATTTTATTCGGACCAACGACCTTGGGCGGTATCGTGAATTTTGTGACTCGAAAACCTCCCGAAAAACCGACTCTAAATTTGAAATTGATCGGGGGAACCAACGGATACGCTTCCAATTTGGTCCAATACGGCGGGACGGTTCAAAACACGAATACAGCTTACGACGTTTCTTATTTACATACTCAAGGGAACGGATTTAGGAATTATCAAGGATTTAACGTTAACGATTTTAACGTTAAATTAATGCAAAAAATCGGTGATAAGGATACGGTTTTTCTAAAGTATCAAGTCTACCAACAAGATTCGCAGGCCACCTACTTGGGATTAACTCAAGGATTGTACTGGAAAGATCCGAAAATCAACCCGGCTCGTTTCGATAGAAAGCATGTGGAACGCCAGGCCGCAGTCATCGGACACGATCATATGTTCAACGAAAATTGGAAATTGATCACTCGTTCGTATTGGACGAATGTCGGATTCGGTTTTAAGCAGGAATCCTATTCCTATAATAGCCCGAACGAGTTGGGACTCCCGTCGCCGCCGACCGGAAACGTCTTCGCAGTATATGCCCCCGCTCCGATCGGGAACAGTCCGGGAGATGTGATTTATATGTTAAATACCACTCCGAATCGGCACCAATTTTTTCGTACGGGAGGATTGGAAACGAAACTGGAAGGTAAGTTTTCGACATTCGGCGTGGAGCACGAAATCTCCGTCGGCGCAAGGGCACATTATGAAACCGTAAACGCCGCTTATAATCAATTTCCGTATCCGACGATGAACCAAGGACTCACGACTCAACAGCAGACTCGGAATGCGAAAGCGTACGCTACGTATGTTCAAGACTCGATTAAGCTGACCGAACGATTGAAAATTATTCCGGGGGTTCGTTACGAATATATTTCTCAGGGAGTATTCACTCACCGAAAATTCGCGACGACTACGGACGTAGCTTACGGATTGGCTACGACGGTCGGGCAAAATATTATAGTAAACCAGGCTAATGAAAGTTATACGAAAGTCGTTTTGCCGGGCTTCGGGATTACCTATGACTTGATGGAAAAGTTCATGTGGTTTGCAGGCGCTCATACCGCCTTTGCTCCTCCGTCCTTCTCCACCATCCTGAATCCTTCGTTAGGGTTGGGGTATAAACTGAATGCGGAAAGATCCAATAATTACGAAACGGGTTTTAGGGGGAATATTACAAAATACTTTTATACTCAAGTAAGTACGTATGCCTTATTCTTTTCCAACCAGATAGTAAACACGAATGAAGCCGGCTCCTCGATAGGGGCGGTCCCGATCAACGCCGGGAAGTCGGTTAACCGAGGTGTGGAAAGTAATTTCGTATTCGATTTCGGGAAATTCGCCGAGTCTCGCTGGGAAATACCTTTTGAAATCGCGTATTCCTATACCCATGCGATTTCAACGACATATGTTCCCGTAGGAACGATTCAAAATCCGGACGGAACCGTAGGTGTAACGAATCAACCGTTATTCAGCGTAAATTCCTCTGGAAACGTGATCAAAGTGAATACGAGCGGAAACTATCTGCCATACGTTCCGATGCAGACGGTCATTACTGCGATCGGATTAAAAAGTCCTCGAGGGTTTTACGTAAGAGTCGAATACCAACATTTCGATAAACAATATTCGGATTTGCAAAACACGAAAAACCAGAGCGCCGACGGTAGCCAAGGAGTGGTACCCGCCTACGGGATTTGGAACGCGGACTTCGGTTACGAGGTTCCCGGAGGGAGGTGGTCGATATTTGTGAATGGCAAAAATCTCGAAGATCGTGTGTACATTTCGGGAAGACTCCCAGTAGGAATCCAGCAAGGACCGTACCGTCAGATCAATATAGGGGCGACCCTGAAATTGGATTAAATTTTCGATCCGTTTCGGAGGAGGATTCGAGAGCCTCCTCCGGAATTCGTTCTTGCCGGTAAAAAAGGACATATAGATTTGCTCCGAAGGAGCTTTTCCTCCGCGTAAAAACGATCTCGAGCAGTTCGAAAGGATGGAAAAAATCCGGACCGGACCGGAAAATGACTCTCGGAAGATGAGCCAGCAAGCTTCCCAGAACAATAGTCTCCTATCCGGGTATTTTCCAGTCTCCGGAATTTTTGACGAGGTATGTTCTCATCAAGGAACCCATCGCGAAAAGTACGATTTTCTTCTTCGTTCTTTCGATCATTTAGGACCTTCGGAATTACGTCGTAGAAAAGAAGACAGTCTCAGGATCCTTCGCGAGAACGGAGTCACGTATAATGTTTACGGCGACGATCGTGAACGAATCTGGTCCCTGGATTTATTCCCGCTTTTGATGGAAAGCAAAGAGTGGGATCAAATCGAAAGAGGTTTGATCCAACGCTCCGAATTGCTGGACGAAATTCTCAAAGACGTTTATGGTCCTCGAAAGCTTCTATACGAACGTAAAATTCCTCCGCAAGTTTTGTTTCATTCCGGCGGATTTTTACGTGCATGCTCGCCGATTTATGATAATTCGACGTTTCGATTGGCGTTCGTCGCAACGGATATCAGTCGGGATAAGGACGGTAATTTTTTCGTAATCGGAGATAGAGTTCAGGCTCCTTCCGGATCCGGTTACGCTCTCGAAAACCGAATCGTTTTATCCAGAATTTTTCCTTCGGTATATCGTGATTCTCAAGTCCATCGGGTTGCTCTATATTTTAGATCCTTAAGAAAAACATTATATAATTTGTCTCCTGCAAAGGATCGCGATCCGTTGATCGTGCTTTTGACGCCGGGACCTGGAAATGAAACCTATTTCGAACACGCGTACTTGGCCGGATATCTCGGTTTTACTCTGGCGCAAGCAGAAGATCTGACTGTCCGCGAAAATAAGGTTTTCTTAAAAACGGTGGAAGGCTTACAGCAGGTAGATGTTATCTTTCGCCGCGTCGATGATTGGTTTATGGATCCGCTCGAATTAAAGGGAGATTCCTTATTGGGAGTTCCCGGAATCTTAGGAGCGGTAAGAGCGGGGACGATCGTAGTCGCAAATCCTATCGGCTCGGGCTTTCTTGAAAATCGCGCTTTGCACGCCTATTTGCCCGCATTATGTAAATTTTATCTAGGGGAGGATTTAATTCTCCCGAACGTAACGACTCATTGGATGGGGGAAGAATCTTCCCGAGCGGAAGTTTTTTCGAATTACGAAAAATACGTTTTAAAGCCGGCCGTTCGCTCTTCCTTCGAGCCCTCCGTGTTTTTGTCCCAGCTTTCTCAATCCGAGCGGGACGAGTGGAGAGCGAAAGTTAACGCAAAGTCTGAGAGATACGTGGCTCAGGAAATTCTAAGCGGATCAACCTGTCCGGTTTTCTCCGGAAATTCGGAAGGCTTACTGGTAGGAAAATCGGTTCTAAGAACTTTTTCCTGCCTCTCCGAAAACGGATACACAAGTATGCCCGGCGGGTTAGTACGTGTGGCACCTAAACATGACGAACTTATTGTCACGAACCAAAGAGGAGCCGTATCCAAGGATCTTTGGATTTTATCGTCGGAAGAAAAGAAGGATATCACTCTTCTTCCGGGCAATGTGGAACGAATCCCTCTCAAAAGAAAGGGAGCTGGAGTTCCAAGTCGCGTCGCGGATAATATGTTCTGGATGGGACGTTACGCGGAACGTGCGGAAAATATGGCTAGGCTCGTTCGAGAGGGAGTAAATAAAATTCTCGAATCGGAAGAGTCCTACGAAAGAGACCAGTCCGGCGTTCTCCTAGGAATCTTAAACCAAGTTTCGAATTTTTCCGGAGGGTTTGGGGAGGCAATTGGATCCGGGTCCTTGGAAGCGGTCCGGGACAAAATCTACGAGATGGTTACCTCGCATTACTCCTCGGGAAGCATTCGTCACGATTTGAATTTCTTCGTTCGGACCACTAAATCGGTACGGGATCGCATCTCCGACGATACCAGATATTTGATTTCTCAGATTGAAAGCGAATCTCCGAGCGATTCTTCCTACGGAGAAATTCTAGAATATCTGCAAATCTTAGTCACTCTACTTTCTTCCTTATCCGGATTATCCTCCGAGAATATGAGCCGAGAGACAGGATACTATTTCCTGGATTTGGGAAAAAGGTTGGAACGCTCTCAATTCTTAGCGAGAGTATTACTTTCAGTAATCAACCAAACGACTCTTTATAACAAAGGGGTTTTCGAGAGTCTATTAAACGTAAATGATATTCGAATAACATATCGCAGAAGATATAAATATAGGATCGAAGCGGAGTCGGTGATAGATATTCTAATATTCGACGAAACGAATCCTAGGTCCTTGGCGTATCAATTATCGCGGATCCGAGAAAACGCGTTGATGATTCCCGGAGTCAACGGGGAGCTCCCGGAGGAAGTTCGACTTTTCAACGAATTGGTGGCTAGATTTAAGGAAGAGGATGCCAAACGATTATTCGAATACGCCGATCCGGCAGGAGGTTTGCGCCGATGGTTGGACGATATCTTCCTACAGTTGAAAGCGGTTGCCGACGCTTTAGCTAAGAAATATTTCCGGTACGTAGAAAATCAGGTTCGCCTAGGAGGACCGTATGGCTGAATATTCCGTACGTCATCTGACGCATTATACGTATGAAAAATCGGTTGCACATTGTTTAAATTTGGCTCACCTTTGTCCGGACTCGAACGAACGTCAAATTTGTCGGGAACTTAGGATCACAGTCGAACCGAAACCTAAGCTAACCGAATTTCGGAGAGATTATTTCGGAAATACGGTTTATTCTTTTTCCGTCGACGAACCTCATACCGTTCTTTCCGTCCTTGCCGAAGCTAAAGTATCTACGGATTCCGTCCTTACTCGATTTTCAAATTCTCCGACCGGTTACGAGGTTTTGCAATCCTTGAACCATTTTTCCACAAAGGAGGAAATGGAAGCTCTCGAATTTATCGGAGATTCTCTATTCGTTGTTCGATCCGATTTATATTCTGAATTCTTAAACCGTTTTCTCCCTCTGAATAAGCCTTATTTGGAAGCTGTATTGGAATACGTAATGCGGTTCCGCGAAGAATTCAAATTCAAAGCCGGGAGCACCAATATATATACCCCTCTCGAAGAAGTGCTGGATAAGAAAGAAGGTGTTTGTCAGGACTTCACTCATTTATCCATCGCCGCATTTCGCTCCATGGGATTTCCTTGCCGGTACGTATCCGGTTATATCGAGACGTATCCACCGCCCGGCAAACCTAAATTGAGAGGTAGTGATGCAACCCATGCATGGATCTCCGTTTTCTGTCCTGGATTGGGTTGGTTTGATTTTGATCCGACCAACGGTAAAAGCATAACCGAAGAATACATTTATACTTCCGTAGGACGGGATTTTTCCGACGTTTCTCCGTTACGAGGAATACTTTTCGGCGGCGGAAAGCATAAGTTAAAAGTAGAAGTGGATGTGATTCAATTGGGAGATTCGACAGGAATCGGAACTGATATCTAATTCGATTTTAGTCCGAGGTTTTTACCAAGGCAGTAAGTAAGCCTTATCTAAAAGAAAACCCTCCTTTTTAGGGGAGGGCAAAGCTGGGATCAGGTACAGTGAATTCTTAAGCCGGAGCCAAATCTCCGGATACGAAACGCTTCCAAGTCTTTAATGCGACTTTGAAATCGGATTGAGCGTCTTTTACCGCCTTTTTATCGACTTCCTCTTTCTCGGTTTTGAGAGCGAGTAAACGAAGTTGTCTTTCCTGAACGGTCTGACGAAGAGATTCCAATTTTTCTTCGAATCCAGGAGTTAAAGATTCTGATTTAACTTCTAGTTTGTTACGAAGCCTCTTCTCATCCATTATCATTTTCTTACGAAGAATCTGCTCTTCAGAAATAGTCTTTAGATCGCTTGCAAGCCCCAAGTAGGAAAAGATATTAATCAGCCATTTAGTCGGATCATAATCGTGCCAGCGGATTCCGTTTCTATAATCTGCCTGGAATTCGTGATGGTAATTATGGTATCCTTCTCCGAAAGTAAAGAGAGCGATGAACCAATTGTCCTTAGCGGTGTGCTTATCCGAATAGGGTTGAGCGCCCTTGTAATGCGCCAACGAGTTGATAAAAAACGTGAAGTGGTGATTGATTGCGACTCTAAGAGTTCCAACCACGATCAGTCCGCCTAGCCAGTCTCCCCAAAGTCCGCAGATCAGCATCGGGAGAATGAAATTCATGAAAATCGCAACCGCATAATAATTATCGTGTTGGAATTTGACCCACTTATCTTCCCAAAGATCCGTCACATTGGTCGGTTCTCTGTAGCTGCGATCCTTAAATAACCATAGGATATGAGCGTGCCAAAAACCTTTGGTGATCGAGTAAGGATCTTCGTCCTTATCCACATATCTGTGGTGAATTCGGTGATCGGAACTCCATTCGATAACGGATTGCTGAAATGCCGCAGCACCGAAGAAAATATAGAAAAGACGGACTGGAAGAGCCGCTTTATAAGCTCTATGCGAGAAAAGACGGTGATAACCAGCTGTAATCGAAAGCCCCGTTGCGACCAGCATAAAGGAGAATGCAAGCCAAGTATAGGTCGGTATTCCTCTCGTTAAGAGGAGGGCCGCCGTGCCAAACACCCCGATAATCGGAGTGGCTATGAGAAAGATGGTAGTTTTAAGCGCAATTTTTTTCGTTTGTTCCATATCGGTAATCCGGTCTTGGTTTGTTTTATATGAGCGAAAGCTGTTCGTTAGGTTGCGGAAAAGTTTCCGTTTTTCGGATTTTTTCCGAATTTAGAAAAAGCGGTTTTTCGTTCGGAGATCGTTCTTATTATGGAAAAGCAGCCCAGAAACCACCACGGAGGATACAAAGGTGAGAGAGGAATTATTTAGACTCATACAGAATCACGCGTATCGATTTAGGGAAGAACCCTTTACGTTAGCAAGCGGAAGAAAGTCTAGACATTACTTTAATTGCAAGGAAATCACGTTACATCCCGAAAGATTGGAGCTGCTTTGCCGGTACATTGTGGAAAGACATATTCCGAGTTCAGGGCTTTCGGAACAGGAAGCGTACGGCGGTCTAACTATGGGTGCGGATCCGATCTGCTACGGAATCGCTCTGGAGTTCAGACGGCAGGCGAGAAACGTATTTCCTTTAATCGTAAGAAAACAAGCCAAGGATCATGGAACAAAAAACCTGGTAGAAGGCGCCGTGAATGCGGTAAAATCCTGCGTGGTCGTGGACGATGTGATAACCACCGGCGGTTCGACTTTGCAGGCGGTTAAGAGTCTTCGGGATTCCGGCTTGGAAGTAGCGGCTTGTATTTGTATTTTAGATAGGGAAGAGGGCGGCAGACAAGCGATCGAGGCCGAAGGAATTCGAGTATATCCTATTTTTAAAAAATCGGAATTCGGAAATTTGGAGTAAGCGATGGGAAACTACACGTACGATGTTCCCGCTTTTCGTAAAAAATTGATACAGCGGACCGGAATGGTGGTCCTTGTGTTCCTTCTTTTTTTAGGGATAAATTTTCACCAGGTTTCTCCGGAGAGCCAGGAATCTTTTTTGACGATGTTTGTGGTTTTAGGCGGCCTGTTGATTTTTTTACTCGTTAAGAATTATTCTAGACAATTAAAAACTTTAGAAGGTTCTAAAGTGGAATTATCCGGAAATAGTCTCAAACAATGGAATCCTCAAGGTCAATGTATGGAATTCGATTTGCGAGAGGTGAACGGAATAGAGAAGGATACGTTTAGAGGATATCAGCGAATTCTATTAATCACAAAACAAGGAACGTATATCCCGATTTTGAATTTGCAGTCTATGGACGAGTTTCTTTCCGAATTGGAGAAAAAATCCGGTAAAAAAGCTGCGGTTTTCGAAGAGGATTCCCGCGTTCTCACTTGGAAAACGCCTCTGGCATTCATCCCGACTTTCGGGACTATCCTAGCTTATTTATTCGGTCCTTGGCATTTGAAACAGGACGCGATTTATATCGTAGCGACTGCGAACACTCTTCTATTTTTATTATATTGGCCTAAGGACAGAATGAATACCGGTCAGACGGCGCGGAGAAGATATATATTTATACTTCTGATTCTTTTAATCGTACTGATTGCGAGATATTTCGGATTGATTTAACCCGATCCTATCGAACCCGAATTCGTGATTCCTTTCAGAATGTTCATTTTCTTTTGAGCTAATCTACGTAGTTCCGTCATTTCCGATATGAAGTTGCTGAGTAGAGGATCCAGATGAACGTGACTTTCCATTACCTGCAATGTATCGCGTACGAATTTTAATTCGTCGTATTCCACAATCTTTCCACCTAAAATGAGTTTTTTAACCGTATCGAATTCATATTTTCTAAGATGGATTCGAATTAAAAACTCGGAGGAGAATTTTGAGGTCAGTCTGGACCAAGGGCTTTTTGGGTTGATAAGAACTTCGTCGGAAGCGATTTTATCCACGGCTCGTTTTGTTCCGTGACTTCCGATGGAGGGACCGATCTCATATTCGGGAATGTCTCTTGCGACGGTAGTAGGAGTTCCCGACTGTTCCAGCAATGCGGCAAGATTGTTTCGACGACGAGCATCCTCATATTCGTTAGGGGATGCAGTTAGAACTCTCTGATATTCTTCCAGCATGACGACGACGTTTACGTATCGCCCTAACGGAGTGTTATTATGTTCTTTGATTTTCGGAAACAATTCGCGGGTGATCTGAAACGGGGACTTCCGTTTATAATAAGTCGCTTCGTAAGCCTTCTCTAATTTTTTCTCAGTATAAGATCTAAGGTCACTCACGATTTTTGGATCAGCATAGATGTAAGCATCCACTCCAGGGTCCTGATTTCTGGCATTATGGGCCATGTCGGGAAGAACGACTTTAATGATGAAAATATATTTCGCTACCCTCAATATATCCAAGCTTTGTCTGATTTGAGCGGTCTCCCTAGAAAAAAAAGCTATCATGTCCTTGAGGAAAGTATCGGAGTAGGGAATTCGGTTATCCTCTTGGGTGTTGACCTTCCTTATTTCTTCGGCTAATTCAAGGGCGGTTTCGAGCGGGCTTGCCATCGTTTTGGTAGCTTAATTCCCTCTATTTTTCAATCAAGAGAGATTTAACTCTTTTTCCATTCTTATCGTTATAAGAAAGGAGGTGAAATTTTTACCTATTCAGGGCTTAGTTTAAAATTCGAACGTTTCAGAATTCGAAGAGGATAGAAAGAGGCCAACCAACCTAAAATCGGAGCCACAATCATTATCGTCATGGGCATCCAAGGGAGAAACGTGAATGTTAAAGTCCAACCGAATGCGTTTCGGTTTATCACATACAGGATGATCGGAGCCATAACTAAAGAGGCTAAAATTCCGAAAATCGCCCCGAAACTGGTCAAGAAAATAGCTTCGGACCTAATAATCGCGGCTAATTGCGAATGGGAGGCGCCTAAGTATTTTAGCAAACCAAGAAGCCGCTGTTTATCGAATAAATTATGCATCAACGATGATAAGAGAGAGATGAGAGTGATGAATAAAGCCGTGATTTTTAAGGAATCCAAAACTCTAAACACTTTGTTCACTTCGTACAAGTAGAGCTCCCGGAGCTGGGAGGAATCTAAGAGAGCCAGATCGGAGAAAGCCGGATCGGATGCAAACAATCTCCTTAATTCTTCCTTTGCGATCTTGGCTCCTTCTTCGGTCTTAAATTCGTCTTTCAGAAAAAGTTTGATGGAATTCAAGGAACGAATTCCGAATATTTTTTCGTATGAACGAATATCCATCATAACGGTTCCTCTCTCGGAAAAGAAATGTTCCTTTATTCCTCGAACGACGAACTTTTTCGGACCGTTGGGAGTTCCGGAAATAAGCTCGTCCCCTACTTTCAATTTATGAAGGAATGCCATATTGGAAGAAACGAGAATGTCGGTTTCTTCACGAATTATTTTTTCCGGACCGGCGCTTCTCGCAGCGTATGCATTAAAATCGTAAGCGTGAACGGTAAAAACTCCCCTATTAGTTTCGAAGCGGGTATTTACCAAAAAACCGTCAAGATAAGTTGTGATCTTTAAATCTGCGATTTTTGCCAAAAGGTTTCTCGGCACTCCGCCGTGTATTCCGGAATAAAAAAACCGGTTGTTGATAACCGTAATGTCCGATGGAAATTCGGAGTTCACCCAATCGTTTAACGACCGTTTATAACTGTCGGTTAAAATCGTCAGGCAAAGAACTAAGGAAACCGAAAGCATAACTGTCGCCGCGGTCAGAGTATTCCTTCCCGGATTTTCCTTCAATTCCTCAAGACCGATTTTTAGAAAAGGAAACGTAGAATCTCCCTTTTCCAATAAGGAAATCATTATGCCGGTAATCGTTTTAATGCAGAATGGGAATGTGAGAGTAATTCCGATTACGATTCCGCCAATTCCTAAAAGACCCGGTAACGGGAGTTTCCAAGGCGATGGTATATTCGCAATTCCTAAAGAAAGAATAAATAGCGCTCCTCCGGCTATGGTGAATTTCCCGCTGTCGAATGTGGAGCTGCCTTTCGACGCGTCCCTTAAGATGGAGAGAGGAGTTATTTTCCCCGCTCTAGAAGAAGGAATCAATGCTGAAAAAACGGACCCTGCAATTCCGACTAGTAAAGCAATGGCGTAATCGGCGGCAGGTATCGAGCCGTAGGTAGATAAAAAGGATCGATCTACAAGAGTGGATTCCGGTCGAAAGAAATCCAAACCGGAAAAGAAAGTGCCGATACCTAACCCTAATACGCTGCCTAAGACGCCTAAAATCAAAGATTGACTTAAAAATAAAAAAGTGGCTTTTCGATGATCTAACCCGAGAGTTCTTAAGATTCCTAATTCTCTTTCGCGGCTCAAATAAAGGCCGGACATGGTGTTTGAAACCATAAAGAAAGCGATTAGAAGAGATATGAATGAGATCACTAAAAGATTCAGTTGAAATGATCGAAGTGCATTTGCCGATTTTTCCCGAATTTCACGGGATGTTTCGACCTGAAAATTTCCACCCAGATCTTCCGTTAGAATTCGTTTAATTTCGGCGGTGTCCTCCTCAGGACAACGCAAGAGTAGATAGTCGGGACCTTTTTCGATATCGATATTTGTGGAGGCGAGAGAAAAATCCTGAAAAACTAAAAATCCCCCTTCCGTTTTAACAGGCAGGTAGTCTCGAATTTCTCGAGTAGTTCCATCCAACAAAAGGTCGAACGGTTTTCCTTTATAGCGATCCCAAACTGCTTGAGAGACGAACGTCGTATTTGCAGGAGAAAATTCCTTTGTCCTTTCATTCTGTCCGATCAAGGATTTTCCAGGCGTCTCTTTAATTAGATCTACAGCAAGATAAAGAATCCTGAGATTGTCCGATGCGATCGCTTCGCGCTGGCTCCTTGGTAGGATATTCGTTATTTTACGAAGCCTTGGGTTATTATAAATATTTGATATTGTATTCCAAGAAATCGTCTGGCCGGGTTGCGAGGCTCCGACTTTGAGCTTATAATCTCCTCGAAAATAACCCAATGAAAAATCGATTAGGGATCGTTCCGCTTTTCCCGCATTGGTGGTAGTAGATAAAAATAATCCCACACCTAAGGAGATTCCCAGCAAGGCAAAGACTACGCGTGGAATATGAGTTCTAAAATATTCAAATAGAAAGAGTAAATATAGACTCACCGAAGGATTTCTTCCTCCTGATAGATTCGTCCATCTTTCATTCTCAAGCGGATTTTACCCTTCGCTCCGATTTCTCTATCGTGGGTGACTATTATAAGCGAGAATTTTTCCTTCTCTTGGAGTTCCAGCAAAAGTTCTAGGACTTTTTCTGCGTGGAGAGTATCCAAATTTCCTGTCGGCTCGTCCGCTAAAACGATCCTAGGTTTTTTACTTAAAGCTCTCGCTATAGCGACTCTTTGTTGCTCTCCTCCGGAAAGTTCGTCCGGTTTATGAGTCCTTCTGTTTGCAAGACCGACTCTGTCTAAAGCCTCCTCTGCAATCGAACGGGCGGCCTTTCGTCCGAGCCCGATAATATACAAGGGTAGAGCGACGTTCTCTATCGCATCCAAATAGGGGAGGAGGTGGAAAAATTGGAATATGATTCCGGTATCGTTTCGACGGTATTCGGTAAGTTCGGATTCGGATAATTTTGTCAGATCGAATCCGTTCACCCATACTTCTCCGGAGTCTGCGGAATCGATTCCGGAAAGAATATTCAAAAAAGTTGATTTTCCTGAACCTGAAGGCCCCATCAAGGTAATGAAGGCGGTGGGGAGATCGATATCGATACCGTTCAGAACGGGTGTCGTTAATTTTCCCGTTTTATATTCTTTCTTAAGGTTGCGGACAATTAGTCGATCGGATGATCCGAGCATACGACTATTTTCGTTCCCGGTGTGCGAATGCAAGGAAAAGAACTCAATAGTCGAAAGATAAAATAGTTTGAACCCTAATCAAAATATTAGACTATCTTATGAACGATCGATTCTATTTTGTGATTCGGGCAAAATCGATCCCTTGATAGTAATGGCGAAGAATTTCGGTATAGGAATAGTTTTGCTTTGCCATTCCGAAACTTCCCCATTGGCTTAAACCCACTCCGTGTCCGGAGCCCATTCCTTTAACTAAGAAGCCATCGTGCTCACGTTTGATTCCGAAGCGAAGCGATTTTACGGAAGAGCCGATTAGGCTACGGAATTCTTTTCCTTTGATTCGACTTGTTCCTTTGGAACCTATTATTTCCATCAAATCCACTCTTCCTGATGGGGTTCTGGATAAAATTTGGACGGAATTTACGCTGCCAACTCCGAGCGAGGCTAAGGCTTGATCGATTTTATCGTGATTGAGGACTTCCTTCCAAACGAAATTATCGCCTGAGTCGTCGAAACGGGAAGAAACGGATTCCAGATAAGGAAGTCTTTTGCCGCCCCAAACTTGATCCGGAGTCTCCGTTTTTCCTCCGCTATTCGAATGGAAAAAAGTATGGATCGGATCCTCGTCGAAAACTGCCAACACCCCTTCGGTTTCGCGGACTGCCTTCGTAGTTTTTGGATTCTCTTTATCTAAGCCCGCGTACGCTTGAGAGCTCACTGTTGCTTCCACATCGTAGGGGAGATCTTTCTTATTCAACATTTCACGAACTGCATAAGTTCTTGAACAGATCGCTTGCGCCTTCAATGCTTCCGAAGGCCAAGTGGCGGGGACTTCCGAAGGAACTACGGCGTACAAATATTCCTCCAAGGAAAGCGTGTTGATAATAAGCGAAATACCCGATCTATCAGGCTGAAGAAGAATTTCCCCTCTATATCGTTTCCCTTTATATTCGATTCCGGGTGTATCGGAGACGAAACGGATCGGAGCCTTAATTTTTCGGGCATCGATAGAAACAATATCATACGCGCGTTTAATTAAAAGATCGTTTACATCGAATACCGAAATGGTCCCGTCCGCTTTTATAAGCAGATCGGAATCGGTTTTTCCTAAAAGCACTCTGATCTTATCCACCGACTTCATCTGATGAGGAGGATTCCACGGCTTAATCACGACGGTGTTACAACCGATTGCCAGCGAGATAAGTAGGAGTGTATATAAGACGCGAAATTTCATCGTTCGGAACCCTGGGAATTTGTCTCTTTGGGTACTGTATCGAACGAATCAGCGGTATCCTTCAGCTATTTTTGGGAATTAAAAGCGCAACTGCTTCCAAATGAGGAGTATGCGGAAAGGGGTCGCACACGAGTAAATCTTCGATTTCGTAGGATTCCGATAAAATTCGGAGATCCGCCAGAAGTTTTTCAGGATTGCAGGAAACGTAGAAAAATTGACCGACTCGGCTTCGGTTTAGAAGGCCGCAAAGTTCGGGAGATAAGCCGCTCCTTGGCGGATCTGCGATCAGCACCGCGTCGGAATGAAGAAGGCCGGTCGCTTCCAATTTTTCCAAACCTTTTTTATTGAATAAGTCGACGGACAACATTTCCAATTTCTTATCGGGAAATTCGTTTTGCAGTACGGATAGTCCGGCCGAAACCGAGGACGGAACTACATCGATTCCTAACAGGCTTGGAAATTCCTTACCGAATAAAAGCGAAAAGAAACCGCTGCCGCAAAATAAATCGATAAGCGTTTTCTTTGGAGTTAGCCTTTGCTTCACAAAATCTAGAATATGCAAAAATTCTTTAGGGTTAGGTTGAAAGAAACCGTCGAACGGGATCAAGAAGGAGCGGCCCAATACGGCTTCGACCAAGCTGTCTCTTCCTCGGAGGACAAGGCTTTCCCCGGATGCGGAGATTTCACCTTTCTTTCGATTAAAGCAAAAGACTAAATTTTTACCGACTGAAATCCGTTTCGTAGCTTCAGCAACTTTTTCTAATAAAGAATTCTCTTTAAAATCTTCCGTAAATGTGAAGATAGTCATGGAATCGTCGGTGAACACGGATTTACGGAGAGTAACGTATTTTAGAAATCCTATCTCCTTCTTCCTATCGTATTCGATACCGGGAAATTCGGATAAGAGTATTTTTATGCGGCCGAATTCCTCGTTGGCCCAATCCGATTGTATCGCGCAATTATCTAAAGGAATTATTTTTCGGAAATTCCCGGCCATCCTGAGTCCCACGATTTTATCCGGGAAGACCGCAAAATCCATTCTGTTTCTATAATGGTATTGCTCGACCGCGGGTTGAACGGAAAAATTTTCGATTCCGCACTCCAGCAACGCGTGTCGAATCGGTCCGAATTTCAATTCGAACTGTATTGCATATTCCAAATGTTGTCCCGAGCAACCTCCGCATTGACCGAAGTGGGAGCATTTCGGAATTACATCACGTTTTTCTAAAGAATCTGCCTGCCATTTATAAAAAAATTTACGTTTTCCGAATTTAAAAACACGATAGACGTCCCCTACGAGAGAGTAGGGGATTTCGATAGATTTTCCGCCTAGTTTTCCGAAGCCTCGCAGGTTCCGTCCGAGTCTGTCTATCGTGATGACACCGGTAGGTTCGACATTATCCATGTTTGACATTACGCTACCCGCCTACCGGTGTGAAGGAAAACACAAAGGTCTCCGCTTCACTTAATCTCAATATTATCCAAACCTTGATTTGCGAAGATCTCCTCGTACTTCGTGATAAACGGAGCTTCTTTCTCGATCCTTTCTTCGATCGCCATAGCTGCAATTCCGTCTTCGCCGTATTCGATAGCAAAGTCCCTACGAGCCATTCTATGAATCAACTCGTCCCAAAAGAGTTCGTTATCGTATTCGGAGATGATATCGAAGATGTCCGTTTGATCCTCGAATTTTCGAGTCGGATAATAGACGTTATCCGCGGCATCATAGTCGACGAATTCCTGCTTTCCAAAATCCTTTGCAAATGACAGGATGTATTGTTCGAGTTCCGAATAAGCCGTCGTTTCTTCGCTGCCTTCGTTAAAGGCGTTGATCATCCAGCTTGAAATGGCGATGGATTTAAGCAAAGTCTCGAATTGCTCCGGTGTGAACTCAATTTTCATTAGAAATCCTCGGTATGTGGGGTCAATTTTACCCGAATGCCACTAGGGGCTACAAGATTTTTGAAGAAATTACGCGCTTCTCTGTTTACGATTTGGCTTATCGGTTTACTCGCTTCTTGCGCAACCTCCGCCAAATTTCAGTCCTTGGAAAAGACGACCGACACGCAAGCTTTACTCTATGTCTTGCGTCCTACCCAAATGGCGCTGTCTCTTTGGTCCTTTCGAGTGGAATTATTTCGCTACAACGGATCCTTCACGTCCGATAAGAAGTCACTGATCGCTAGCTGGAGTTTGGATTCTTCAGATTTTATAAAAGTTCGATTGAATCCCGGTTTTTATTCGCTTCGATGTAAGGACATGGATAAAATATTTTATGCGAAAGAAGGGGAAGTTCTTTTCCTATCGCTCGAACTATATAACAGGGGGCCTTTTTCGCTCCCGGGATTATTTATAAAAAGTTTAAGCACAGAGAGTGCACTTCGTAATTTCTTGGAAGGGTCAAGGATGAATGAAATCGGTGGCGGAAATCCATGACACACCCTACGAAATTAGTGCGTCCATGCGATCTTTTGATAATTGATGCAGGCGTATCGAATAGAATGAAACCCCTTCCGTAAGATCGGAAGGGGTTTTTTATCAAAGTCGGCAGGTAGTAGTCAACTGTTGATTGGAAGAGACTTCCTGTCTTATTTTCTGCAGGAAAGAGTCCGGCGTATCTTGGTTAAAAAGTACGGCAAACTTCTCTTTCCCGATTTTGCTGAATGCCGCAGAATCCCGGCATCCCATCAAAGAAGCCAATGCACCGACTCTTTCTCCGCTTCCCTGAGCAAATTCCTGCTCCAGATAGCGGTAGTTCATATGAACGAAGATTTCCTGCGCTTTCTGCTTCTGGGCAAGACTATCCGTCTTACAATTCAAGGTACCTGTGGAGATTCCGAAAGTTTGATTTCCTAAAGTACCGTTCACGGTAGCTGCGATTACTTGATGGACTTTTTTATTCTCCGTGATTACTACCGATCCGAGTCCACAACCTGCGGCTCCGTATCCGTCTTTTGCCGCGATATAAGTCGGTAAAATCGCTAGAGTGACAACTAATAATGTTAATAAGAATTTCTTCATGTTGTTTTCCATTAAATCTTGCAACTACGGGATAGAGTTTCGTCTTCTCGAATACCGTCTTTTACTGCGGAAAGAAGGGTCGATGGAGTAGTCTCTTTTACGAAGAGCTTTGCATAGTTTGTTTTTGCCAACAAACCGAGTTGGTTAGCGCTCTCCGGACTGCAACCGAGTAGATGCGAAAGGGTATTCAGTTTTTCCCCACTTCCGCTGGACATTTCCCGCTCTAACGATTCAAAGTTTTGAGCGATGAAAATTTCCTGAGCCTTTTCATTCTTTACGATTCCATCCGTCGTGCAATTGAGCGAGCCGGTGGAAATTCCGAACGTTTGGTTCGCGGATGTTCCGTTCGTCGTCGCAGCTAATACCTGAAGAACGGTCGTATTCTTGCTAAAAATAACCGAACCAAGTCCGCATCCTGCGCTTCCATAGCCGTTCGCGAAGATGCTATTTGCACCGGATCCGAGCAGCAGGAATGCACCTAAGCCGATCGAAATTAGTCTTTTGTCCATAAACTAACCTCTCCTATATTTTAATTAAAGAGAACATGTGATCTCTTGAAATGGGTATGTCAACTAGAATAAACCTCGGTCTGCTCGAGAACATTTGAAGCAGTTCGTGATGTAATCTAAAATTTTTTGCTCGGTATCCGTTCGGGAAACATCCATCGATTGAAATTCGACTTTTAGAAAGGTTTATTTTCGAGTATAAACGTGTCGACGAGGGGTAATTTGGAAAATAATCGCAAGAACTTATTCATGTAATATCGGATTGTAGATGAAATGAAACCCGACTGAACCCATCTTTTCGAAGATGAAAAAGGGAATTGAGTTTATAGGAAAGGCTCGAAGAGCGAACCGAATTATGTTAAATTCAATTTTTATAATTCTATTAACGATCGTCATTTCGAAAGGCGGGATTGACGTTTTTTAAACTCTATTTAAAAATAAAGCCGATCGTCTCCTTAATAAATCACGTTAGGCGAACTGATAAATATCAATGGTTACTCTAAAGGATTTAGTATATCATTTTATACCGATTCATTTAGAATATGAAAAACATATTCTAAATGGAAGATTTTAGAATGAATTCGAATTAAGATTAGTCGTAAACTTATTTCCAATATAGTCCCGGTTTTGTGCAATAAGATAGAAATTTCCTGTTTGAGCTATCCTAAACTGGATACAGTACAAAAAAATCGCTTCACCACTACTGCTCGATCTTACGGCTTTGAGCTCTCTCTCAAGTAGCGGAAAAAAGTCATTGACTATCGACTTTTCCTGAATACGGTGAAGCCCTATTTTTCCTTAGGAGACAGTAGAATGAAAAACCGATTATTGGCAGTTCTATCCGTTACTGCTTTGGCAGGTGCGTTATTTGTATCGCCGAGAGTGGAAGCGAAAGGCTATGGGATGGCAGGATGCGGCTTAGGCTCTCTGGTCATTAAGAGTAATGATATTTCCCAGATCTTTGCGGCGACTTTGAATGCGACTGGTATTCAGACATTCGGGATTACTTCCGGAACTTCAAATTGCAGTTCCGACGGAATTGTAATGAAAGAGAAAGCCCAAGAGTTGTTCGTAACCGTTAATTATGAAAGCCTCGAGCAAGAAATGGCATTAGGAAAAGGTGAAAAATTAAATACGTTCGCTCAACTATTAGGATGTACTTCGGATATTTCTTCGGCTCAATTCGGTAAAATGGCGAAGGACAAATATTCTTCTTTGATTAATTCGGATACTACTCCAGCACTTCTACTTTCAGCCGTTAAATCTGAAGTTCGTAAAAACGAAAGCCTCTCAAAAAGCTGCGCTTTACTATAAATTCGGAGAATAAAAGATCATGAGAAAACTTATTATTTTATCCTTTATTTCTTGTTTTGCATTCTCTTTCGGAATTGCGAATCTTTCGGCGAAAGGCTACGGTCAAGCCGGCTGCGGTTTGGGTTCGATCATCATTACCGGAAATGGAATCGAGCAAATTTTTGCGACAACGACCAACGGGACTCTATACAATCAGACCTTCGGAATTAGTTCCGGAACGTCAGGTTGTACGAAAGATGGAATCGTTCAGACCGAAAAAGCTCAAGAAATTTTTGTTCATATGAATTACGAAAGCTTAGAGCAGGAAATTGCGAAAGGGCAGGGAGAAAAACTCAGTAACTTGGCATCTCTTTTCGGTTGTCCTAAAGACTCGAAACGTTTTCAAGAAGTAGCAAAGGAGAACTATTCTAGAATCTTTACTTCCGCATCTTTGAAAGATCCAAGCTTGGTGCTGACGAATTTGAGGAGCCAAGTCGGAAGTGACTTAGAGCTCAAAAATTCCTGCAAGATTTAAAAATCAGTTTGCAGCCTTTTAATTAAGAAATACCCTGGGGAGCTAAGACCCCCAGGGTATTTTTTTGTGACGAAAGTCAAACGTCTTACTTTTATAATAGTTTTCTTTCTCATCCTTTCCCTTTTCGGCCAAAGCAAAAAAGAGCCGGAGCTTTCGGGCGAAAATTCCAATTCAAAAATTGAAGAAGAGTCCGTAACTTCTTCAGAGTCGGAAACTCCTCCTAGCAATCTTCCGAAACCGGAGGACGAGTTGAAACGAAATCGTTTTTACTCGACTTTTACCCCTACCGATCCGGTGCAATCCTCCTATTTGAGCGATTTGCTTAAGCAGATTGATGAGAAAAAATTGTACGAGGAAAAACATTGGTATCGGCTGCAGCGATATTCCAAGAACTTTTTGGGAGGAGTGGAGAGTGAATCGGATAGCGTTCTATATTTTCTTTCTCCTAAAGGAAGAGTAAGCCCGTCGGAAGAAATGAGGGCTACAATCCGTGCTTTTTTTGCCCCGGAGCCTACTGAAGAAGGAACTATGCATCCTCAATGCATTTATCCTGAACGGTATTATTGGCTGAAGCAGAAATTGTCCTTTAATCCGGCGCTATTGCAGGAGCGCGAATGTGTCCGGTTCCAAAATTGGCGGGAAGCATTGGATCCCGGAAGCATTACGGTGGTATTTTCATCTTTTTATATGCAATCACCCGCTTCAGTATTGGGTCATACTTTATTCAAAATCGATTCGGCTAAAAATGCGGACTCGGAGCTTCTGGATTACGGAGTAAATTATGCCGCAAACACCGACGACAAAAATCCTTTCACTTATACCTTTCGAGGACTGACCGGAGGTTATCCGGGAATGTTCGCTCTTTTTCCATATTATCTTAAAGTAAACGAATATAATGATATGGAAAGTCGTGATCTATGGGAATATCGTTTAAACATTTCTAAAGATGATCGAGAGAGATTTTTACGCCATTTATGGGAGATGGGGAGAAATTATTTCGATTATTACTTTTTTACTCAGAATTGTTCTTTCCATATGCTAGGATTGCTTGAGGCCGCGAAACCGGATCTCGATATTTCCAACAAAGCAAGTTGGATTGTAGCTCCTCCGGATACGGTAAAGATATATCTGTCCGTGCCAGGTTTAGTATTGGATCGGAAATATCGTCCTTCGCTTTACTCCAAAGTGAAACAAAAAATCATAGCAATGACGTCCGAAGAGAAAGAGATTTATTGGTCCCTTTTGGACGGGGAAAGAGAAATCGATTCCGTTAAACCGATTGGAATTAGATATCCTTTGATCCTGGATACGCTTTTGGATTCCTACCGGTATAGAAAATCGAGAGATAAGAGTTCGGAAGTGGAGCAATCCAGATATAGAAAGCTTCTACTACTTCGAAGTAAAATTAACGAACAGATCGCGATTAATGAAAACGAGGAAATGACGACCCCGCCGGAGGATTCACATTCCCTTAGTCGAGTCTCAACAGGATTCGGTTTTTCTAATGTTGGGCCGTTTGCGGAATATAAATACAGAGTTGCATATCATGATATTTTAAATACTGACCGTGGACATGTTCCGAATTCGGAAGTCCAATTCATGAATTTTACGGTTCGCAAATACGAATCGGCACCGCTGGAATTTACTTCGATGAATTTGGTACGTCTAATGTCTTTCACGCCGTATAATGCGGTTTCGAAGCAATTTTCGTACGGAATTGATATTGGAACGGATACTGCTATGGTGGAAAAGGAGAAATTCCAGAAAGATTTAAATGTAAATCGGATAGGCGCTTTACTGCCCGGGGATCCGACCGCTCAACTCTTAAATATGGATGCCGTAGTACGGGGCGAGAGAGACGGACGTGAATACATCCGTAAACAGGCCGGAAATTTCGAAGTTCTATATGGATATTCTTTTCAGGACGAATTCTCACAAAAAAAGGCCCCGGTTCTAATTTCATTTCTTGGCGGAATAAAAGCACAGCCGGCCGCGTTTTTCAACGGGGGAGTCCGATACGGACCGGAAGCCGTCATCAGCGTCTTAAAAGAATACGGGTCCTGGAAGTTTCAGTTGTACGGAGCCTATCAATACTATCAAGGAAGTGGCAACGAAAATAATTATTCGGGGAATCTTAAAATTCGCTATCTAATAAATAAGAATAACGAATTGAGATTCGAGATAAATTCTATGAGGTATTATGCCGAAGTTTTACTTTCCTATAATTTTCTTTTTTAAAACAGTTTGTTTGTTCTGTCTGATAAGCGGTTTGGCTTGCACTAGCCTATACTACCATCCGTCAAAGCAGGAGTATTTTTCTCCCGAAAAGCTCGGTTTTTATAGCAAAAACATATTCTTAACCGCCAAAGACGGAATCCGTCTTCATTTATGGCAAATAACAGATCAACATAAATCGTCGAAAGAACCAAAAGGAGTCATTCTTCAGTTCCACGGTAACGGAGAAAATATGACTACGCATTTCATTTCGTTGGTATGGTTGGTGAATCAAGGTTACGAATTATATACATACGATTATCGCGGTTACGGACTTTCGGGCGGCGAACCTGACCCGGAAAGTATTTATGAGGATAGTCTAATTGTCTTGGACTACGCCCATGCGTATGCTAAATCGATTAATAAGAAACTTATCGTTTACGGGCAGAGTCTAGGAGGTGCAATCGCTCTGCGATCCATTCCGGATATGAAGGCAAAAGAGAATCTAGGTTTAGTGGTAGCGGACGGGACTTTTTTTTCCTACCGTTCCGTAGCGAAGCAGATAGCAAACAAAACTTTATTCCCGCCGATAGGATTTCTACTCGCTCCTTTTTTTAGCGACGTGGCCAGCCCGGAGGAATATATCCCGAAGATTGCTCCCGTTCCGCTTTTAGTAATTCACGGCACTAACGATCCGGTTGTTCCGTTCGATAACGGAAAGGAAGTTTTTCGTTTGGCCTCCGACCCGAAAATTTTCTGGGAGATTCGAGGAGGAGGGCATGTGGATTGGATGCAATTAGGACGAAGCGACGGGGCAAAAGATTTCCTGAAATTATTGAACGGTTATTTCGAGGCCTCTAAATAGATTTTAGAAGGTTCTCTTATTAATTTTTTGTCCTCTAAAAGATAAGTTAGAGCGGTTTCTTTTTCTATTTCCTTTAAAAAATACTCCGGGCCTGAGAATTCGCTTTTGCTAAAAATAATGAATTCTAAGAAACATACTTCTTCGTTTTTCAGCTTGAATATTTTTTCGACAGATTCGTCCGAATTCAAAGTAAGTTTATAAAATCCTTCAGGCAAATTTTCCAAAAAGAAGGAACCGTTCGATAGTCGAATCGTACCGATTTCTTGCGGATTCTTGTCGGTTTTGAAATTTCCTCTGTATTTATACAAACGAAAGGAATAGCTCCAAATTGCCATCTGGGTTACGATCGGGCGAATAACATAAAGTGTTCCCGAATTCTTATCGGGGGTTTGTAACATTACGAAATGATCTTTACGAGTACATGAATTAAGCTGGAGTACTGATAGGTTCAAAAAAAGGATTATAGATAATCGCTTTAAATAGTTCGCGATGTTGTTTTTTGAATGCATTAGAAATGATTACTCTCCGGAATAACGATCCTGGCAACTTCCGAGTTATACAAGCCTAAAACGAATCGCTCTTCTCCGGTCTGATATAAACCGAAAGCGTATACTTCGAAAAGAAATGCTGCACCAAAACCGTAACTTCCATCGACTCGTTCATCGCACGCTTCCACATTTTCCAGGGACGTTTGGGGAGCTCTCACACTTAAGTAAGGAAATCCTGCCGGACACTTCGAATGTGTGAATTCTCTTCCGTCCGCATGTCTCGCTTCGTGAATTAAAACCAAGGCCTGTTCGACTTTCGGAAGATTAAAAAAATCTTTGCCCAGTACGACCATACCGTCGTGAAAATAGGCTATATATTTGCCGGTTGGTCCGATCTTATAGACTTTAATTCGAGAATTCAGCCAAGCCGATAAATCTTTACCGGAAAAAGAAAACCCGAAGAATTTTCGAAAGTTTGATTTGCGACTATAAAAGTTTTTATCGATATGCAATCGATCTGCATTCAATTCTTGAATGTAGCGCTTTAAAGATTCGATCTTAAGAGATTCGTCGTAATTCGGTGCATGGAGCGTCCAATTTGAAAAGAAATCGCATGCCAGTAAGGAGGAAGAAGACAGGAAGAGAATCGTTAATATCCGTATCATGGATTCAGATTTGTCAGACTATGTCTGTTAACGTTGTATAGACGATCCGACATCTTACATATTCGTTTTGATATTTATTTTAGAAAGTCCTTCGAATCAGCGAAGAACTTATTCGTAATTGCTGTAAAAGCTTCCTGTTCATTATAAGTGGACCCGTTTATCCAAACGACCGGAAGCATAAGGATCCAGACGAAAACTTTTCTACGAATCGGATACGTGTATGATTTTACGGGAGATCCATCTTTCGAAATTTGGAACTCCACGTCATAACCGTCCTCTCTACTCCAGACAGGAAGTATCGTTAAAGTCGCCATGGAAAAATAACCGAATAGGATTGCAGGAATGCTTGGGGGAACGGACTCGATTTGAACTCTTATAAATAGTCCTTTTGCCGGGGGATTTGAGGTAGATATCGTTTCAGAAAAAGGAGTATCCTTGGCAAAAATTTCTTTTAGACGATTTTTCCCTTTGAAAATCGTTCCGTTCTCAATTTTATAATATAGAATGTTCTTGCTGGCCGACTTTTCCGGAGCTTTATGGATGAACTCTTCGGGAAATTGATGATAATCTATACAGGCATTGAAGAGAAAGAAACAAGTTGAGATGATTGCAAGTGAAACTGGACGAATCCAAAATCTAATCATGGATTCATAGGAATCTTTTTTGAATGCCTGTCAAGATAATAAAAGGTATTGATTTCATGCCGGATCTAACCTTGGCCTTTCTTACAAATAAATAGATTTGTTTCGATCGAATGCATCGTCGGTTTTAATATTTAATTCGTTATTTCTTCTTATATTTTTAAACGAACCGTTTTGTTTTGAGGTAAAATTTACGATATGCTTATACCCAAAATTGGATATAAGCATATCGTTGGACTCATAACTTTTTCATTTATGAGAAAGGTGTTTATTTTTCTATTTTCTAATTATTCAAAATGCTAAAAAATACTTTAATTTATTAGCATAAATATATTACTGTCGAATTCGAAAGTTTTATAAAGTTTGCTATTTATAGTAACGTTAAAATTCGGAAACGAATATCAATGAATTAAGAGAGTTGAATTGTTGTTTTGTAATCGAAACCTCCTGAATTTGCTGAGTTCAAGAATCGTCGATTACCCGTTTTCATGTTTATTGCTGAAATAGTTTCGTTTGAATTTATATGATAATTTTAATATTTCAAATACGGATGCTTGCGTTGTAACCTTAAATTTTAGGCCCTTAAATCAAATATGCAGGAATTTGAATGATTTTCCGCATAATCTGAATCGTAATCGAGCGGCGATGGAGTGCCAGCGGAATTTGCAGGCTCTCGCTCTTTGCCTTTCTTGTATATGATATTTAATCTAAACTATACATAGTTTTAATATTCTATTTTAAAATATTATTTATATATTTATTATTAATTTAATTAGTAATATTGTTTTAATATATTCAAAAATTAAAATTTTACTTTCAAAAATAAGTCGCCGATGACCTTTGGGCGAATGGGAAAGAAAAATTTTATTTTGTTATTGGTTCTTTTCTCGTTCCTTGTCGGTTCGATTTCGTGTACTTCTGGGGAAGTGCTGATTCAGCCGAAATTAACGGGAAATGAAAAGGTTATTCGGAGAGTAAACGGCGAGGCATGCGGCTTTTTAGGCCTCGCTTTCACAGCCTATAATTTTCTCCCGATCATGCATAATTCAAGAGTGGACCGTGCATATTCGAACGCTCTAATGCAGGCGCCGGGAGCTGTAGCTCTTACGAATATTACGATCGAGGAAAGCTGGACATGGATCTTATTAGGGACGTTACGTTGTCTAAAAATTTCAGGAGACGCAGTACAATGAGATACAATTCGTTACTAATAAGCGTGGCAGTCGCTTTGTTTTTCATCGGCTGTGATTCGACTCGGCTTGTAATTCCCGAAGCCCCTGCAGCTAAACCGCCGACAAAAGGACAAACGATTTCCAGTTATCCGATCTCGGCGGAATCTTGCGGATTTCAACTCCTTCTATTTATTCCGATCGGTATTAATTCCAGGCATGGAGAGGCGTATTCGAAATTGACGGCTCTTGCCGCCGGCAGTAGAATTTCCGATCTTAGGATGGAAGAATCCTGGTACTATGGGTTAGTTGGAACAGGTTATTGCACTCGCTTTTCAGCGTTGGCAAACCGAATTAATTAAAACTATAACGGTTATCAAAGGGGCGATGATCCTTCGATAACCGTTATTTTAAGATTTTTATTTCAATCCAGGGTATCGAAAATTTATTTGGAACTTAAACTAAAAACGGAAGGTTAGTTTTCCGGCGCGTTATTCTCCCACTGACGCATTTTCCAAAAATGACTCAAAGCTACTGTCCAAATAATAAGGACCGGCGAATCTGGATAAATCCTTTTCTCTTTCCGGACCTCTGAGAGACAAATACCTTTGCCGTAAATCGGAGACGGCTTTGTCTGACTCGTCAGTCCTTTCGGATTTATTTATTTCTGAAATCGCAAAGCTTAATATTTCCCAATTAAACCTAGTTTGCTTCAATAGAGTTTCCCATTCGCTCCCGGATAGTTTCTTCTTCTTTAAAAGAACGTCTTCCAGTAAATCCATTGCGAGCAAATCGCTGACCGAACCGTTTTGGAGATAAATTCTTCGAATCGGAACGAGATAATCCTTTTCCGGAAACTGACTTTGCTGCAAAGCCAAGAGTAGCGCCCGTCTTGCCAATGCGCAGGAATCCGCGTATCTTTTTTGGTCCAAGTATTCCATGGAAAGAATATGTTGGAAAACCGGATCGTCCCGAAAAATTACCGCGCGCTGGATCAATCCTTCTTCGAATAATTTCGGGGCCTTGTTTCTATAAGAAAGTATGCAGGTCCGATGGAGGTCCTTATTTTTCGGAAAAAACGGGAGAAATTTACGGCAACGAGTAATGACATCGTCGTCCTTTTTAGCGGATTGTAAAATACGAATTTCGTCCAAAAGAGCTCTTTCATCGGAAGCGTAAGGATTAGAGACTTCTAATTCCCGTAGTGCATTTTTGTAATATTCTAGGTTTCCTGTTCGTGAAGCCCAGATCATCGCCCTATAGCGAAGTTCCGCATCATCGGGTTGCTTAGATAGAATCACTCTCGCCGTTTCCAGCGCCTTATCCGGGAGGCGAAGTCTATCGTAGAGTTCGGTCATTTCTCTTAATAGAGGTTGTTGGTCCGGCTGGAGCTGTAAACTATACCTAAAATTCCTCAATGCGTCCAATTCACTCCCTTGACCTAATTGGGCTTTTCCGAGCACCCAATAATAGCGAAAGTCTCGCGGTTCTCCCGTCTCGTCCGCAATCCTGAGTTTTTCTAAACCCTGCTCGTATCGTCCTCTCCGGACTTCCTCGGCGGCTTGTTGCAGGAGCTCCTCCCAAGAAAAGGTTGAATTCAAGGGTAGGATGGATTTTATAGTGCAAATAACTAGAAAGAACCAAATGGAAAATGTGCGTCGCATTACCGGAGCCCACCCTTGAGTGTAAGCTTCGTATACACGGTCGAATGCATTCGTATGCAACCAAGATCTGCCGTGCCCAAAAAAATGCTCATTCCCATCTTTTTAAACCATCGGACATTTTAAAAAAAACAAGAGGTTTCTCTGAATGAATTCGGTAACGATTATTCTGTCCTTGGCCGTCCTGGCAATTTTGACCGCCGTAATTTACGCACTTAAGGTCACCAGGATTACCATCGGAACCGAGGGCGGTAAAGACCAAGAATCCAAAAAACTGGTCGAGATCTCCTCCGCTATTTCTGAAGGCGCTATGGCCTTCCTGGTTCGGGAATATAAAACTATTTCCCTGTTCATCGGCTTTATGGCCTTGTTGATCTTCTTTCTTTTAGATAACCCGGAATCAGTTGATTTCAACGACGGGCTTTTTACGGCCATTGCATTCGTTTCCGGAGCGGTCATTTCTTGCCTTTCCGGCTTTATCGGGATGAAGATCGCGACTGCCGGGAATGTCAGAACGGCCCAGGCGGCAAAAACTTCCATGTCAAAAGCCTTCCGAGTCGCTTTCGATTCAGGCGCTGTGATGGGTTTCGGTTTGGTCGGTCTAGCGGTTCTCGGAATGATCAGCCTTTTCCTTTTGTATACCAGTATGTTTCCGAACGTCAGTAAGCTCTTTCTAATGGAGGCACTCGCAGGATTCGGTCTAGGCGGATCGGCAGTCGCTCTCTTTGGTCGAGTCGGCGGTGGAATTTATACAAAGGCAGCCGACGTCGGTGCGGATCTTGTCGGTAAAGTCGAGAAAGGAATTCCCGAGGATGATCCTCGCAACCCTGCAACGATCGCGGACAACGTCGGCGATAACGTAGGCGACGTAGCAGGAATGGGCGCCGATCTATTCGGTTCCTGTGCGGAAGCGACTTGCGCCGCGTTGGTGATAGGAGCCACTGCAGCCGGTCTTTCCGGAAACGTAGATGCACTTTTATATCCTCTGTTGATTTCGGCATTCGGAATTCCAGCATCTCTTTTAACTTCGTTTATTGCTCGTGTAAAAGAAGGCGGTAATGTCGAGACGGTCTTAAAGATTCAGCTTTGGGTTTCGACTCTGCTAGTCGCAGCGATTATGTATTTCGTGACCAATATTTATATGACCGATTCTTTCGAGATCGCGGGTAAAACGATTACGAAATGGAATGTTTACGTTTCCTTAGTCGTGGGTCTATTCTCCGGAATGTTTATCGGACTGATTACGGAGTACTACACTTCTCATTCTTACAAACCGGTTCGCGAAGTCGTGGAAGCTTCCAAGACCGGTGCGGCCACTAACATCATATACGGCCTGGCATTAGGTTACCAAAGCTCGGTGATTCCGGTAATTTTATTGGTAATCACGATTGTAACCGCGAATCTTTTAGCAGGAATGTACGGAATTGCGATTGCAGCGCTTGGAATGATTTCTACGATCGCGATCGGACTTACAATCGACGCTTACGGACCTGTTTCGGATAACGCGGGTGGAATCGCAGAAATGGCGGAATTAGGCAAAGAAGTTAGGGACCGCACCGATACCCTGGACGCCGCGGGTAATACCACTGCGGCAATAGGTAAAGGATTTGCGATCGGGTCTGCGGCACTTACTTCGCTCGCTCTCTTTGCAGCCTTTATTACGAGAACCGGCACGGTCGGTCTGGATATTTTAAACGCGGAAGTGTTCGGCGGTTTATTATTCGGAGCCATGCTACCTTTCGTTTTTACCGCCATGACGATGAAGTCCGTCGGTAAGGCCGCGGTCGATATGGTAGAGGAAGTTAGAAAACAGTTCCGAGAAATACCCGGAATCATGGAAGGTAAGGCCAAGCCGGATTACAAGCGTTGCGTCGATATTTCGACGTCAGCCGCTCTCCGCGAAATGATCCTGCCCGGTTTACTTGTTCTTTTAACGCCTATCGTTGTTGGCTATCTTTTCGGCATTAAATCTCTTGCGGGAGTTCTTGCAGGAGCTCTTGTCGCAGGAGTGGTTCTTGCAATTTCTTCCGCAAACTCTGGAGGCGGTTGGGATAATGCTAAGAAATATATCGAGAAAGCCGCGGGCGGAAAAGGTTCCGATCAGCATAAAGCGGCCGTTGTGGGAGATACCGTAGGCGATCCCTTAAAGGATACTTCCGGACCTTCGATCAATATCCTTATCAAGCTCATGGCGATTACTAGTCTTGTCTTTGCGGAATTCTTTGTTCAGCAAGGCGGACTCTTATTAAGACTTTTCCATTAAGAATCTTCGTAAGGAATCCTCTTTCGAGGATGTTCAATGACGGATATCCCTCGAACGAGGGATAAAAAAGGGGGCCTACTTGGTCCCCTTTTTTGTCTCATAATATTTTTTGCATTTGTTCGCTCAGATTTTAAGGAGTTGGAAAATTCTTAAATAGAATGAAAAAAAGAAATAGGTTGAACGATTTCCGGTTAGAGACTACACTAAAGCCGGGTAAGCGGCAATCGCCCGGGATTAAAATGAAATATTTGAAAACGAATAATGTGTCAAGTCGCCGCGATCTTGGAATCTTCGCTCTGTTGCTTGCGGTCCTTTTTCTCAACTGCGGTGCGTTACTGGTTACCGAGTCGGAGACAAATAAAGTTGCTAAGAGTTCGAACCAAACGGACACTACTTTAGGTTTATTGGGATTGTCTCTTTCCAATCGCCCGAATGGCGGGACCTTCTCACTTGCAAATACGCCGTCCGGACTTATTTCTGTGCCGCAATCGAATTATACGGCCAGCTACCAGATCGTAGCCGCATCGGTCGCGGCTTCGACAAACCTAACTATTTTAATCCAGAAAAACTGTAACGCGTTGAATATGTCGGATTCGTTTAGTTTTCCGGGTGTGTCCCCCGCCTCGAACACTTATGCGGTGCAATATCCTCAAGATTTTAGTAACGGATCCGTTTCTATAAGCATTGCCATATATAATATCAGCTATACCACCGATACATGTAGCTATTCGCATAGTATCTCTGCATCGAATAATATAGCATTACCAGTCGGAACTAGTCTAGGCACAGCAACGATCAGTTATTGGAATAGCGGTTAAGATCTCCGGTCCTACATCGCCGCGCAGAATCCGAATTATATTATGGAATATTTACGAATCTTCCTTCCACAAGAATACGACTGGAAGTGCACGTATGTTTGATCTTACGATTTATGATTCAAAGGTAGGAAAATTTCCGCAAGTACTGAAAGCCTAACCGAATTCGTAGTGTGATCCTTAGCGTTATGAATGAAGAACATTCCATTATGTTTATGCGTAATATAATCTACGGCGGTTAAGCCTAAACCTAATCCGAATCTTTCAAAATCCGCCGCTTCTTCCACGGGAGGAAGGACTCGAAAGAAAGGCTGCACGACTAGATTCTCGAATTTTTCTTCGATTCCTGCACTTACTTTCTCCACTATATTTTTTACGGCAATGCAGAAATACCCTTGGACCACGGTTGCAAAGAGGTCTACACTTGTGTCGGAAATGCAATACTTGCAGGCATTTAGTAGTAGTTCGTCGGTAGCCATAGAGAAGGATTCGAGTTCGATATCTAAAGGAGGATCGCTTTTAATCTCCGGAAAATTTAGAGTCACATTTTTGGATTTAAAGATAGGGGATAAACGAGTGGATTTATCTTTTATATGCCGTAATAATTCGGATGCTCTTACGGTTATGAATTTCGGCTCTCTATGCACTATGTCCAGAAGGTCGGATATTCCGGAAAGTATGTTTTTACCGACCTGTTGATTCATATAAATTAAATCTAAAGTTTCTTTATTAACGAGATATTCGGAGCCTGCATCCTTTTGTGATAATTTCAGCATGTCCAACAACGTAATTAACGCGCCGATTCCCGACCCTTGGGAAAGCGAAGTTTTTAAGGAATATAAGGAGGAAATTTCCCACGATTCTCTACTCGATTTTCTTTGAGATTCCTTAAACGTAAGCCAATCCAATTGATTACGGAGCTGTTGCGTTTCGATTCCTTCTATTTCCTTTTCAGTCTTGGATTCTAGACGTTTTTCCGCTGCCTTCTTGATCGAATTAAAAAAAGGATTGGGGAGTATAGGCTTAATCAAATAATCCACAACTCCCATCTTCATTATATCGATCACCTCTTCCGATTCGTCGATAGAGGTTTCTATTATGATATAAGCCTCCGGTTGGATCTCCTTCAATTTTTGAACGAAGGTTTTTCCGTCCATTATAGGCATCATCAAATCCACAATATATAGGGAGTAGGACTTCTTATTAGCTTTCTCTAAACCTATGACTCCGTTTTCTGCGATTTCGCAGTCTATCCCGAGCCGTTTACAATAGGAGGAATAAAGCTGAGCGATTTCTTCGGAATCTTCAATGATCAGGACCGGTTCATCCAATAATACCTGGATTTTGGATCTGCTGATTTGTTCAGAATGTCGCGAAGTGTGGTCCATTTTATTGTCCTTTGAGGAGTCTATCGAAAGAGATAACTTAAAAGACGTTCATATTCTGTTAAATTATACAAACTTGATATACATATCAAAAATATAGAATATGGTAAAATCGAAAAATATCCAGAAAGAATTCTCCTTAAGGACGGAAAAATTTTCCCGCTTTTGGCGCAATAAATGAGAGTCGCATTTGCATTGCCAGCGATGCCTTTGAGGGAAACCGCCAAATTCTTCGTTTAAACCTTATTTTTTGGGCGAACAAACAATCCGAATTCATGTCATATTAATATAGCTTTTAACAAGCTTGGGAGGCTTTTATTCGAAGCCTTTTATTCTATCGAAGGTCTATTTTTTGGCAAGTTCGACTCCGAAAATTCTGGGTATTGTAGGCAGCTTACGATCGGGTTCTGTGAACAAGGCTCTGCTTTCGGCGGCGAGGTGTTCGGCGCCGGAATACGTGCAGCTAGATATTTACGAAGGAATCGGAAACCTACCGTTTTTTAATCCTGATTTGGAAGGGCAGGAATCCGAGAGTGTTTCGGATTATCGGTCCGCCTTGCGATCGGCAAACGCGATCATAATTGCAAGTCCGGAATACGCTCACGGAATTACGGGCGTCTTAAAGAATGCTTTAGATTGGGTTGTAGGGAGCGGGGAATTCATCGATAAGCCTGTTGCAATCTTGAATGCCTCGAAACGTGCCACCATAGCTTATGAATCGCTTCTGGAAATCATGAAGGTAATGTCCGCGAATGTTATCCGTGAGGCTTCCCTAACGATACCGTTGGTCGGTAAAGATATCACAGAAAAGGAAATTTTGGCCGATTCCGAATATACATATCTCTTAAAAAAATCTCTGGAAACATTGTGTTTTGCAATCGAAGCAAATAGAGAGAAGCAGATATCAGGATAGGCAAACCGAAAGGAAAATTTGAAATTCGGATAAGCTTGGTCGGATCAATCGACTAATTTTCGAAAACGAATATAGAAAGGATCGAAGCCTAAAGATTTCCAGAAGGCAACCGCGTTTTCGTTTTCGGCGATTGCACGTAACTCGATCGCTTTGATCCCCTGCGCTTTTGCCCATTCGAAAGTGGCTTCTACAAGAGGTTTCATAAAACCGGACCTTCGTTTTCCTTGTTTCGTGATGGCAAGATCGATATAAAGGTTTTTTTCCTCTTCAAGATACGGTTTGTCTTCGACTCTAGCAATCAATATGGAAACCAACTCTTCTCCTATAAAACCGCCTAAAAAAACGATCTTCTCAGTTCCCCGTAGTTTCAAATAAACATCCACCATTTTAGCAGCTGCTCTCGGTCGGATTTTAAATATACCGTCTAACGTTAGTTTGTTGATGAATCGGAAGAACTGATTAACGAGTTCGATCGCCGCTTCCCGATGCTCCGGTAAAACGGGTTTTATGATAAAATCTTTTGCATTCATTGCATTACTATGAAAAAAGAAACTTGATTTAGGATGAATCTTTAGTGTTATCGAAGGAGTGAAAACTCGATTAAGGACATTTTTTATGCAAAAATTCGCCGGTCGAGTGTTTTTAACTGTGATGGCGGGTCGGAGCTTTCTTAGCGGATTTTTATTCGTATCGTTTTTCTTCTTCACGAACTGCCAAAGCAATCATCATGATACCCTTCCGGCTCCGTTACTCGACTTCATCGTTCTGGATTATGTAATATCCCAAGACCCCGATCGTTCGGCCGTCTATTTTTCGACCGTTAGAAGCGTCGGCGTGGAAGTTGCTTACGAAACGGGAGCCGCTCCCGAAGACGGTACGTTTGCAAGTGTTGTTCCTCCTATGCCGGTTTGGGAAGTTACTCGTAGGAATCTGGAAAATGTGTTTGCGAACAGGGGATATTCCGTTTCAGTTTCGACTCCTTCCGGTGTTTCGGGAGAGATGCAGGAATTGCCGAGCCAAGGTAAGGATGTTTGGAGCGTCGGTGATTTGGTTGCGTTATCCTCAAAGTATAGACGGAAATCTTCCGATTTTCAGACGGCAAATTTCTTTGTAGTGTTTGTGAAAGGAAAAATGAGTGATAGCAATATAATTGCAATTACGATTTCGGGTGTATTCAATATAGGAGCACCGGCGGTCTTCGTATTTAAGGATATTATAAACACTTTTCCCGTGCAGTATAGAAAGTCGGGGGAACAGTCGACTGTTGTGCATGAGTTAGGCCATGCGGTAGGTTTGGTTAACAACGGAATTCCTATGCAGTCCTCCCACCAGGATCTTTCCCACGGTGCTCATTGCACGAATAAGAAATGTACGATGTATTATTCCATACAATTAGAGAATTTTAATGCGTCTGCGCCCTTGATCTACGGCGACGAGTGCATTGGTGATATTAGAAATTATAAACCGTAAGCAGGAGACAGGGTTACATTCAGAAAATTAGAAATATTGCCACTATTTTATGTTCGAAAGTTCTGTTGGACCTCCAACATGAATTTCAAAATGAAAAATGCTTGTGTTCTCGCGATTTTTGTGAAATAAGACGATTCTCCACCGCTTCGCTCCGGCCCCCGCCCACTAGGGCGGGGTTTATTAAGTAAATTCTACTCTCCTGATTTATTGGATCCAATACCTAATACCTAACTTCTACGCACTTTTAATGGTTCTCTGATAGAGAAACTTCTCCGCGAGAAACCGCCGCCTTTCCAGCGTCGCGCAGCTTCTGTCTTCCAAAAGGCAAATGGCCGACGCGTTCGCTTTGCTCACGCTAGATAGATAAGTGAAACGAATGGAATATTCCAAGCATTTTCGACTATAGAATTTTTTCCGCAAAGAACGCCTTAAGGTTCGCGATCGGCAGCCTTTCCTGGGACATACTGTCTCTCTCTCTGACGGTTACAGTCTTATCCTTAAGAGAATCGTAATCTACGGTGATGCAGTAAGGGGTCCCGATTTCATCTTGCCGACGATATCGTTTTCCGATCGCTCCTCCATCATCGTATTCCATATTTCCCAGCGAGGATAAATCGGAAAAGATGGAACGAGTTAGTTCGGGAAGGCCGTCTTTTTTCATCAACGGGAAGACTCCTATTTTTACGGGCGCTACCTTAGGGGAAAAGCGAAGCACGGTTCTAATCTCCCCATCCGCTAATTTTTCTTCCGAGTAAGCGTCGGTAATCGTAGCGAGGAATAGGCGATTTAAGCCTAACGCGGGTTCAACGACATAGGGAATATACTTCTTATTTGCGACCTGATCTTGATACTTTAAATCTTCGCCTGAGAATTTTTCGTGTTGAGTCAAATCATAGTCGGTACGGGACGCGATTCCCCAAAGTTCTCCCCATCCGAATCCGTATTTATATTCGATATCGGAGGTTGCTTCGCTATAAAAGGATAATTCCTCTTTCTCGTGCTCTCTGATCTTTAGATTTTCCTTACGAAGTCCGACGTGATCGGTCAAAAAATTTAAACAATAATCCACCCAATGTGAGAACCATTCTTTCTGAGTTCCTGGCTCGCAAAAATATTCCATCTCCATTTGTTCGAATTCGCGGGTTCTGAATACAAACTGTCTGGCCATAATTTCATTTCGAAACGATTTTCCGATTTGAGCGATTCCGAACGGTATCTTGCGTCTTGTCGTGGAGACTACGTTCTTAAAATTGATAAAAATTCCCTGAGCGGTCTCGGGTCGAAGGTAGATATCCTGAGCGTCTTCGGCGGATGCACCGTGGGAAGTTTTGAACATCAGATTGAAATCGCGGGCTTCGGTAAAAGTGCCACGGTTCCCGCAAGTCGGGCAGGCGAAGTTTCCTTCCTTAATCACCTGATTCATTTTTTCAAGAGTGAGGCCCGTCGCCGCGCCTTCCCCTTTTTGATCTTCCAGAAATTTATCCGCACGGATGCGCGCTTTGCAATTTTTACAATCGATCAGGGGATCGTTGAAATTCGAAACATGGCCTGAGGCCTCCCATACTTTCGGATTCAGAAGTATGGAAGAATCTAAGCCCACTACATCTTCGCGCAGGTGAACAAAATGCTTCCACCAGAGTCGCTTTAAATTATGGAGAAGTTCCGCTCCGTACGGACCGTAGTCGAAAGTATTCGAGAGTCCTCCGTAAATTTCGGAACCTGGATAAACGAAGCCGCGTCTTTTACATACGGACACGATATCTTTCAACGATGAATCTAGGGTTTCTTTCTTCTCCATGCGTCCAAGAATTCCCGAATCGGTGTTACGATAAAGTATTAAATTCCCACAAATCTTTCAATTCTTGTTTGCGTTGGAAGACTAGGGAGGTCCAATAGGCGGAGGATGTTCGAGACAGTGTTTTCCCGTAAACGTCGAATCGTAGAGTGGGGGATTAACTTTCTTTCCTGGATTTCACCGTTCGTCGGATTCGGCATCTTTTTTCCCTTAGGGGTCTTGTTTGCGTTTCCGACCGGAAGAAATGTTAGAAGAAACGCTTTTTCTTCCTTGGCGCTGCAAGTCGCCATCCTTGGAATTTTATATCCGCTCGAAATTATTCAGCTTTTTTCCACAAAAGCCGAGGAATTCATTTCAATCTTCGTTTTAGTAAGTCCGCAGATATCCGGATTGCACGGATGGTTTATTCTTCCGTTATTCTTTTTGCTTGGCCTTGTATTCATGCTTCTGCAAGCAAAGTCGGTTCGCTCTAAATTGCGCTCCGGAGAAAAAAAGCCCTTAATCCTTGTACCTGTTTTTTCGATTTTGGCCTTATTCGGGGTTTTAATTCTGACTCACCATCTCGCCTTTGAAGATGAGTTCAGGGTAAAGATGGCTCCTTTTGTGGTGCTGTCCGAAAGTGTTTGGATTTTTTTCCCTTGGTTGATCGCCGTCGCAGGAATGATGTCCGGAGGTCGCCCGATCTTCTTATTTCGCAAACCCTGGGCTTGGTTTTCTAAACAGGTATTCGTTTCTAGAGTTTCCGAAACCAAGGAAACTCCATCCGCTTTTAAGAAACGAAAATATTCGACGATTCGAGACTTATTGCTTCCCGGGTGGGGGCATATTTATTCCGGAAATCTTTGGAAAGGGTTTCCGATTCTATTCGTCTATTTGCTTCTTCTTTTATTCTTTGCGGCTTTCTTTTTCTCCTGGATGGAACCTGCATTCGGAATTCGTTATTTAGCTTCTCTGGGTTTGAAGCCCGGTATACCGGATAAGAAATTTTTCGAAGTTGCTTCCTCCTTTCTTCCTTGGTTTATCGCTTTGCTACTTTTATTGGCGACCAACGGTTTCTCGCATTGGTTATTGCGGAGATCGTTTCATACGAATTTACCTGCGCGTGGCTTACGGCCCGGGTTTGCGAATAATATCGCTCTTAGTGTTTTGATTCACTTGATTCTTCTCTCTTTAGTTTTAATTATCCCTGCGATGATTAATCGGAAATCGGATAAGGAAAAATCCAAACCCGAAGGACACTATACTCCGGAAAATACGATGGAATATTATTTCATCGATCCTAACCTTCCTGACGAAGTTCAGGGTCTGAACGGAGGAGTTATAACGGGGACTGAAACGCCGAATACCCAACAAGGTGAGAAGATTCCGAACGAGAAACCTTCCGACGAAGGGCGGGTCAAAGGAGACGTAAAACGAATTCGAGGAAAGAAGCTTCCTCCGACATATTCCAATTATATTTCCGCGAAGATGCGGGCCTTCGAATCCTTTATGGAATATTGGAAGACAGCTCCGCTTAATTACTCTTGCGTCGTTGCATATACGATCACTCCTGAAGGTGATGTTGTGGATGTAGAGCTTGTGGAAAGTTCTCCCTATCCCGAACAGGATCGGCGGACGTTGGAGTTGATCGAGAATCTATCTCCGATGATGCCTCCACCGGGAACCAAGGGCTATGTTCGAGTGACGGAGCTTTTCTGGAACGGCACCATTAATCCCGAAACGATGCCTACAAAATTGCAAAGCGATTTGGTGCAGATGTTCGACGGACGTTATATGGAGGAGTTATGAGCGTCGAACTACTTGCCATTCTGAGTATTTTCCCCTGGGCTTTCGTCTTGGTCTATATTCATCCTAAAATTCCCGTTTCTAAACTTTTATTCACACTATTCGGCGCTCTCGCCTTAGGTTGGCTGGCTACCGAATTGGTTCTACAATTGAATGCTTGGTTTTGGCCGAACGTTCCGGTTCCGGGAAAAAAACCTTCCGGTTCAATTTTATCCCAGACGGTTCACATTGCGTTCGTTCAGGCAGGAATGATGGAGGAGGCTTGCAAATCCGCACTTATTTTAGGATTTTCTTATTTAGTTGCGTATGACCGGCAGGCGAAACGTTTTTTACCGGAAGTTTTCCTGATCGGAGGATTTGTGGCGCTCGGATTCGCCGGTGTGGAAAATTACCATTATATACAGTCCGCAAACGAACATGACCGTGTAGCTACCTTCATCGCAAGAACGTTAAAATCCACGAACGCGCACCTACTCATAAACTTATGCTTCTCCCTTTTTCTGATTAAGAGCAATTTTAAGGAGAAAGGGGATAAGGCCAAGTATTTAGTCCAGGCATTTTTGCTTGCCGTTTTTCAGCACGGTTTGTTCGATTTTTTCGTTTTGCCTAACGGAAGATTCGGAGCTTGGATCGCGATCGCCTTATTCGTCGGGATTTGGGTTTGGATAGTAAAGGATCGAAGAAAATACTTGGTTCCCCTTGATGCAGAAATCGTAGATGACGTTAGGGTCCGTCTACCTAACTTGTCCTCAGGGCAATCAGGTGAAGTATAAGGAAGTTAAAGTATCCATACCTAAAGATTTTGCAGAAGAGTTTTCCTCCCTGCTCGATGAATGGAAGGTCGCCGGATATTATGAAATTCTTTTCGATCGGGAAGAAGCTAGAAAGCCGGGCGAGGAAATTATTTCGGATAATACTCCGATTCGAGTTTACTTAGCGGAAGAAGATCCGACGTCGGAAGCAAAAATCTGGGTTTACCTAAAGGCAGTCGCTCCGGAGAATTCTTTCGCCGAATCGAGATGGATCGAAACGAAAGAATACGAAGAAGCTTACAAGGAATTTTATAAACCCTTTTCGGTAGGAGTGTTTTGGGTAGTACCAACTTGGGAAAAGGACGATTGGGAAAATGCGAAGGCTGCCGAAATTCAACCTGCCGTTCCCATATACATCAATCCCGGACTGGCCTTTGGTACCGGACATCATGAAACGACCCGATTGGTATTATCCCGACTCGGGGATATCGAGCTGACCGGAAAGCGCGTGGTAGATATCGGCGCAGGTTCGGGAATTCTTTCCGTTGCGGCTTCCAAGATCGGTGCTTCGGAAATCCTCGCCGTCGATATCGATCCGAATGCGGTTAGATCGTCTAGTTTCAATCGCGATGAAAATCAAATATCCGATTCGAAGCTTAGAGTAGAAGAGGGCGGATTCGATCACCCTTTGGTCGCGGAAAAAGAATACGATCTATGCGTGGCAAATATCACCTTTGCCGTTCTGAAGGCGAATATCGGACGGATTGCCTCCTTAAAAACGAATCATTTCCTATTTAGCGGGGTGATAACGGAAAGAAAGGAAGAGTTCCTGGAACTTCTCACCAATATCGTCAAAGGGAAGTTAGTCTATGAAACTTCTTGGAACGGCTGGGAGTTGATCGAATGGCTTCGCGAATGAGGAATTATTCCGCCTAGTTTCCGTCGGTGAATCGAAAATGTTAATCCACTTTAGGTTTATTGCATTTTAATTTTATAATAGTTTAGGAGATTTTCATGAAACATTACGACGTATTCGGAGTCGGAAACGCACTAGTCGATATTTTAGTATTAACCGACGATCCCTTTTTGAAGGATTTAGGTTGGACTAAAGGAATCATGACGTTAGTGGATTCGCAAACGCAGGGAAAAGTCTTAACGGCTCTCGAAGGGCATAAGAAGGAATTACGCTCCGGAGGGAGTGCGGCAAATACTATGATCGCCCTGGCAAACTCCGGCGGAACCGGAACCTATACCGGGAAGGTCAGCAAAGATACGTACGGCGAATTCTATAAACAGGATATGGAAAATGCAGGGATTCTATTCGAAGTTCCTCCAGTAACGAACGGACATACCGGTACTTGCGTAATTTTGACGACTCCGGATGCCGAAAGAACGATGCTTACCCACTTAGGTATCTCATCCACATTAACGAAGCAAGACATCGATCTCACTAGATTAAAAGCTTCTTCCTATAGCTACTTGGAAGGGTATCTTTGGGACGTTCCATCCACGAAGGAAGCCTGCATTTTAACGATGGAAGAATCGAGAAAAGCGGGAGTCAAAGTGGCTTTTACTTACAGCGATCCTTTTTGCGTGAATCGCTCCCGGGAAGATTTTATAAAACTAACTAAAGAATATTGTGATGTAGTTTTTTGTAATGTAGAGGAGGCTAAGGCTTTGGCCGGTTCGGAATCGAAAGAAGAGGCTCTTAAATTCGTGGCCTCCCTTTGCTCTACGGTTTTTATGACGGACAGTTCCAACGGGGCGTTCGTATCCGAAGACGGAGTAATCCGCCATGTCGGAGGTTTTCCCGCTCAGAATTTATTGGATACCACCGGCGCAGGAGATAGCTTCGCCGCCGGTTCCCTATTCGGGCTTACTCACGGATTTTCTCTGGAAAGAGCGACAAAATGGGGGAACTACGTAGCGTCGCGAATCGTTCAAGAAATCGGGCCCCGTCTAAACGTAAGATTGATGGGAAGGCAAGAGGAAATCCTGGGGAAAGTTTAATAACGGTTTATCCGAAAAATAGAAATAAAAGTTTTTCGGACCACTAAGAACTTACGGACAGTTTAAGGAAACGGCCATCGTGTTTCCGTTCCCGTTAGGAGGAACGGAAAAGGTGGTCTGTCTTACGATCGTATCCGGAAAACCGTCGACTCTTGCGATGTCTCCTAGACAAACCAATTGATATTGACCGGGCATGATGTATTTGATCGGTGTGGTTCCTGAAAGCGCCGGAGACGCAATCAAAGGTAGTTTTTTCAACAGGTTGATTTCGGTGTCTCGGAAAATTCCATAATAATGGTACGTGGAGCCGCTTCCTCCATTGATCAGTAATCTGGAGGCGGAACTAGGGTAAATGGTTCGGGAACGGAGTAGTAAATTTCCGCCGATATCCGTTTGACCTTGGTGATCTGCATTCCAGTCGCTGACCGCAACCAAAGTTCCTGCATTCGATCCGTCGAGCGCGGCGAACGAGTGAATCATTAAGTTTTCCTTAAGATTCATCCTCACTTCGAAGATATAGGGTTCATAACCGGGACGGAATTCCATGTCGCCGTTGCCCATGGGTCCTCCTTCGTCGCCGCCCATGGAGTAGAGCAAAGGGAAAATTAGAGGAGTAGTGGATTTTGTCAATGCACCCGGAACATACGCCATTCTTGGAACGATATTAAATCCGTTGATCGGATAGTTATCAAAAAAGGTGATCGTAGTAAGATCTACATTCGGAATATTTCCCCAGGCGGTTATCATGCTTCTTAAGAAGACGCCCGTGTAATAATATTGACTAGGATTTCCTTGGCTAGTCCCCTCAGTGGGATCGTTTGATTCGTACTGAGCGCCGTCTCCGTTGAATAACTGCTGCATTTTAAATTCGCCATTTTGCGATCGGCAAGTATTTGAATTCAGAGTATACGGAACGGTGCAATAAACTTCGCGATTCGGCGCGATAAAATCCCAGAAAGATTTCGATTGCTTAGTCGTCGTGATTTGGGAAAGATTCCCCAGCCCTTGTTGGTACTTGGATGAGATCCTGATTTCTCCGATATCGATGAAAATCGGGAGATCCTTTGCCAAGGGAACTCCAGCAAGATTGAACGCAGGATCACCGGGGACGTCATCCTTGTACAAGGCTCCCGTTCCGCCGTTGTATTGCGAAAAATCCTGAGGATTGTCGGTTGCATACGTCGCTTTTAAAAGAAGAAGCATTCTACTATTAAAAAGCGTGCTCACTACAGGCGCTCCGGTAAGGTTCCCTTTCCAGTCACCTTGGCGGCAGGCCGCGAGCATGAGGCTTAGCAAAATAGCCGTTGAGATTTTGCGATTCATAGGAACATACTCACCATAAGACCGAAGTTGAAAAATTCCGTATTTACCGTATGATAATAATTGGGATTCGTAAGTCGAGAATCTTCCGTGGGTCCAATATACGGATATTTGGTCGCACTTGGAGGTTCCAAGTCTGTCTCGAATATTTTATAATAATCCACTCGAATTCCGATTCGAATTTTTTTCCCCGCAATGAAGCTGGCCTCGAAACCTGCATACAACGTTTTATCCCAACGAGACGTGTTTGCAGGTCGAGCGACTACGTAGGTTTCTCCAGCTCCACCTTTTACGAGGAAATTGATGGGAATTTCAAACGGTAGTTTATAAACCAATGCGCCATAGGTTGGAATCGTCGTTAAGGCACGTTCCGACCGTGATAAATAATTGGCATAGGAAGCTCCGAATTCCAGGTAAAAGATCCAAGGCCAGGGTACCCTAAAAAATAAACCGGCCCCCAGAGTCGTATTTAATATTTGCTGAGATTGGCTTCCGGGAAATGGGTTGGCGGCTCCTAACCAAAAGCCGATTTCCGGCTTCCGATTATCGAAGAAGCTAGGTACGTCCTCCTCTTCCTCTTCTTCGCCTTCCTTCACATCGCCCTTTTTACCCGATCGGGTCAGACCCGAGGACGGAAGATTTCCGCCTTGCGCGACTAATTCCCCATTTCGAAAGCTATTTCCTATCTTTGGTAAATTCCAAGTTCCGGGTATGCTCGATCCGCCTAAAAAGTTCAAGGCACGTTTACTAAGCCCGTCCGGTACGGCGAAGACGCCAGTCCAAGGAAAAAATAAAAAGGCAATCGGGAGGAATTTTTTCAACGTGAAATTCCCCCAAAAGTATCCCGTTCGACGTACAGTGAATCAATTTGAGGAAAGGAATCGTAATACGCTCGAATGAAATATAATCCATAAGGTGGAAGAGTAATTCCAGCTATCGTTCGATCTTTTGAGGATAGGATTTCCAATATATTTGTCTCTTTGCGCTTTCCTGTCGCGATCTCTAATAATGTACCCGTCAGAATACGGATCATATTATGGAGAAAGCCATTTGCCTTAATCCGGAAGCGAAACAATCCCGGTTCCTCTGGGCTCTCTTTTAAACTCGTATCATAAATGACCCGAATCGTAGTCTTTCGGTTCCTCATGGAAGTTGCCTTAGCCAGACTACGGAAATCATGCTCGCCTTTTAATAGTTCCAGTTCTTGCCGTAACCGGGAAACGTCAATCCGATGTTGGTACCAAAACACTCGGTTTTTCCAAATAGGTCGAGGGATTCTAGAGTTTAAAAGCAGATATTCGTATTCTCTAGCTGTACAGGAAAATTGAGAATTGAAGTTTTCCGGAACTGGAGTAATTCCTAGGATAGACAGACCTGGGTCGGTGAGTGCATTTAGTCCGAGTAGGAAGCGGGATAATTCTTTGATCTTTGATTTCGTTTTGAAATTTACGATCATTCCTCGAGCATGAACCCCGGTGTCAGTTCGACCCGCCCCGTAGATACGCGTGGGTTTAGCTAAGAGAATCGCTAACGCTTTCTCTATTTCATTCTGAACCGTGGGTGTTTGTCTTTGAGTTTGGTAACCGTAAAAGCATCCGCCATCATATTCCAAAAGGAGAGCATAATTGCCAGGCTCGTCCATTTCATTCATGTTTCAGAAACCGCGGGTGAGTTTTAAGGAACAAGCGGGGAAGGGTTATTTCTCTCCTCCCATCTCATCGATGATCTTATTGTATTCATCGTACAATTCTTTTGCCATATCGATGATGACCGACGGTTTGGATTTAGAAGCTTTTCCAGAACCATAAAGTCTAGAAAGAGTTCGTTTGGCCCGAACAAGCAGATTCAGTTTGGACTGGGGATCAGAAGCCAATTCGTCTTTAAATTTCATCGTCAGATATGCAGAAAGATAAATGACTCCATCAAACCCCCAGTTTTTGTCCGTATCTGGACCTAACAAATAAGAAGCTGCATCGACCGGCTCCGAACCGGATTGCATGATTTCCATCGTTTCCGTGTACCAGCCGGCGGCTTTCTGGCAGAGTAAATCCCTAATCTTATCGAATCCGATTTCGGGAAATTCGACATGCATATCGTCGAAGTACCAAGCGCCACGCACCGCACAGACTGCCTTTTTGGGAGTCGGAGCAACGTTTACTTTTCTACTTTGATAGCACTCGATCGCTAATAAGTAGGATGCCGTGCCTAAAACTAGATTTCTCTCTTGGTAAAAATCAAGAGGGCCGAGGATTAGTTCGATATTCTTTCTACGGGTTTCCGCACTTTCTCTTAGTTTTGTGTTTTCATCGGCGTCTAAAGAGGACCAGTCTTTGGGGAATGCGGTATAAAGGCATCTAGGACAAACGTTGAGAACGTAGTCGTTTGGGCTTACCCGACCGAATTTTTTGTTCTTTTCGTAGAGGCGACGTAATTCTTGAGTGAGTCGACCTGCAATTAAGCGTCCACCGCCCTGAAACATGCTCTCCCTTTGGTGAACTTCGTTGCAGATTGGGCAAACGGTGTCTTCCTTATTGCGGAAGGAGATTTTCTTACCTTGTGCTAGTGCGATTGCTGTCATTAGTTAGAGAATTTCCGGAAAAATGCAGCCGGAAGCGTCAATTCTCACCGTATTCTAACCGATAGACTAAGAAGAAAAGCACGATTTTCGGGTTGAACCCGGTCTCTTACGGGAGATAGTAAAGAAAAGGTCCGCCAATGAAGAAACTACTCGTTTTCATGATCGCGATGTTTATCGCGCCCGCAATCCTCCACGGCGAAGCCGTTTCGATGAAGGCATATAAGAAACGGGTCGAACTCCTTACCTACTTACGGGAGATAGAGCCGATCGTTCGGAATTATCCGGGCGAGCAAAAAACGCCACAGAACCAGCAAGGCCAAGCTGCACCGCAGCAATCCGAAGGGGATCGAATCGGGAAATACAAGGAGTTGAAGCGCCTTTACCAAGAGGGTTTGCTTTACTTCTTTGAAGGGAATCACGTCAATTCATATCGTCGTTTCTTAGAAGCGCAATTCGGAATGGAACTTCTATTAGAAGAAATTTCCCAGGCTTACGTTGAAAGAACCGAAGAAATGCTGAAAACGGCGATTGAAAGAAAAAATCCGAACAATCCGCAAGATAAAGCTCTTGTCGACATCGCAGTCGAATACGGACAAGGGAGTTATATTCGCGCCGATATTAAAGAAAATCGCGAAGCTCCTTATTTCCGGAGAATGTATAATCCTCGCGAATACCATTACGTAACAAGCAAGTATACGATTGAAAAGAATATGGAGCTCGGTTACCAATTTTTGGGGGAAGCGAAAGAGACCAGAAATAATGCGCTCAAAATTGAGAAGCAATTGGAAAAACATCAAAAGCTTCAGCCAAGCCATCGCAAATATCGGATAGAATATTATTTAGGCGCCATCAATCTTTGCCGGGATGCAAGAGCGAACGCTATCAATATCTTTAAATTGAAATACCCCTATGATAATTACTTCATTCAAAGATCCGATGCCAAGACGGAGGAACTGAAAAACGAATACGGGGAAATTACTCCTGCGGAAGTCGTTTCAATCGAAGGAGTTACCTACGATTTCACCCAGAATCCTCTAGTCCGTTTGGATGCAAAAATGAGTCCCGTATTCGATAAACGGATTCCGGATGAATATCGTAAGGATGCGGTAGACGTTCTCGGCAGAGTGTTTGACGATGAGATCAGTAGTCGTTTGTATCTGAGATGGGATGCCGAAAAGAGAAAGGCCCTCGTTGGAGATAAACTTCCTCCCGGGAAAACGAAGGCAACCCAGCCTGCGAATACGAATAAGTAAGCGTTGCCAAAGCGCCCCGGCTCTTCTCCAAACTTAGAAAATCGTTCTGAATGCCGTTCGTTAAAGGAGCGGCATTCCTGTTTATTACCGTCTCATTCGTTTCGTAATAAAAGAGAGTAGGCTAAGCATCGAGAAAGTACTTTCCAGACGACGTCCTCTCCGGGAGCATAGTAATGCATGAGTCCATTCAAGTTTTTGGAAAGTCGACTGGGTAGATTCTCAAAGGAATACCAGAAACTCGTTTTAAGAACCTATCTGATTACCGTCCGATTGGTATTAACGACCGCTTTACCTTCCATGATTAAAGGAATTTATTATTCGCTGATCGGGAATCGTTCCAGGCAATATATCTCGTTTCTAAAAGGGTCGGCGCTTTGGGGCGAGGCCGTACGTAAGATGACGAAAACCAAACTAGTTCTTACTAACGAGATTGCGATTCCGCAAACGGGTCATATGATTTTTTTAAATCATGTGAACGAGATCGATTTCCCGTACGATTGCCTCGTGGTGAATAAACCGTATCTTGCGAATCAAGTCATTAAGAAAACTTTAGTAGCTTATTGGTGGATGAAAGCCATGGGGTCTCAGGTATTCGAGACGTCTAAGGCGACTACGATTGCAGTTTCCGTTCGGAAGTTACTTAAAGGTTTAAATACGACCTCGTACATCGTCTATCCGGAAGGTCATAATACTTATTCGGAAGTGATTCAACCCTTAGTGAAGGGAATGGTCAAGATCGCTTTCGAAAATCGAATTCCGGTCGTTTTAGTTCTCAAATCCGGGATCACCCGCTATCAAACGGATCCAATGAACGTTACAGTCGGTTATAAGTATGTCGGGAGATTCGAACCGACAGGTTTTGCGACCTGGGAAGCATTTAGAGAATTCTTGCAAGAAGTCATGATTAAGGAGAAGGCCCTTCTGGACCAAGAGATCGGAACTCGAAGGGAACCGGAACCGGTAAAGTCAAAGTGATCCACACATTGCTCATTGCGAACCGGGGTGAGATTTCTCTTCGGATCCAAAGAACTTGCAAACGACTCGGAATTAAGACTGTCGCAGTTTTTTCCGATGCCGATGAAAATTCTCCGTTCGTTCGACAAGCCGATCTTGCCTATCATCTAGGCGCTTCAGAGCCCTCAAAATCGTATCTCTCAATCCAATCGGTCTTAAAGGCAGTCAAGGAAACCGGCGCGAATGCGGTGCATCCGGGGTACGGGTTTTTATCGGAACGTACCGAGTTCGCGCTCGCGCTCGCTAAGGAAGGAATTTTATTTTTAGGTCCTCGGCCCGAGAGCGTGGATTTAATGGGAGATAAGATTCGTTCCAGGGAAGCGATGGTGCTTGCGGGAATTCCGGTCGTTCCGGGATATAACGGAAGTTCGCAGGATCCGAAATTATTGTTAAGCGAAGCTAAAAAAATCGGGTTTCCGGTGATGATTAAGGCGAGCGCCGGCGGCGGCGGAAAAGGGATGAAGAGAGTGTATTCCGAATCGGAATTTTTACATTCTCTCGAATCCGCTCAGAGAGAGGCGAAGAACGCCTTCGGGGATGCCCGAGTATTTTTGGAAAAATACATAACCAATCCGCGTCATATAGAAGTGCAGGTTTTCGGGGATTCTAAGGGCAACGTCCTCCATCTGTTCGAAAGGGAATGTTCCATCCAGCGCAGACACCAGAAAGTCATCGAGGAATCACCGGCACCGAATTTGGATCGGAATTTACGGGATAAGATCTGCGAGGTCGCCGTTAAAGCGGCGGCATCTATCGGTTATCTCGGCGCAGGTACGGTCGAGTTCATCCTCGGTGAAGATGGAAATTTTTATTTTCTGGAAATGAACACTCGACTTCAGGTTGAACACCCGATTACCGAGATCGTAACCGGGTACGACCTAGTCGAGTGGCAGATACGAATCGCCGAAGGAAAAACCTTACCCGAACTCTTAAACGGTGCAAAACCGAATCAGACCGGGCATGCCATCGAAGCCAGGGTCTACGCGGAAGACCCGGAAAATGAATTTCTTCCGTCGATCGGAAAGATCGAATTCGCTTCATTTCCGGAAGGACAAAATATTCGCGTGGATAGCGGGGTTGTTACCGGTTCGGAAGTATCCTTATATTACGATCCTATGTTGGCTAAAGTAATCGGATCGGGTAAGAGTAGGGAAGAAGCCCGAAAAAATCTGATCAATGCGCTTGAAAGTACGATAGTGTTCGGGCCTACTACGAATGTTCCGTATCTGAAAGGGATTTTGATTCATCCTGAATTCGCAAACGGACATACCCATACTCATTTTCTGGAACAATACTCGATATCCGTCGGCGAGAACGGGGAAGAGAAAGATGCTTTAGCAAAAGTCGCCTCCTTGCTTGCCGCTCGAAGAAAAAAAGCCCCATCCATCTGGGAAGCGTTGGGTCCGAAGGATTTATGGGAAGTGAATTCATGAGTAACTTATATAGATTACGCTGGAAGGAAACGGAGTATCTTCTCGATTTGGGAGAGTCTTCGTCTTCCGCAAGAGTGTTCGATCCCGAATCCGGCTGGGAGACCTTGCTTTCCCATTATTCTTGGACAAGCGAAAAGGATGGGACTTTTTCGCTTCCTGACGGTTCTGTCGCGTTGATTTCCGGCGCGAAAATTTTCATCCATACTAGAGGACGTAGTTTTCAGTTTCTCTTGAAAGGAAAAGAAACTAGCGGAGTTGATGCTGCACAAAAAGAAATTAAAAGCCCGATGCCTGGAAAGCTCATTAAAGTCGAAGTAAAGCCGGGTGATTCAGTAAAGAAGGGTCAGATACTTGCTGTAGTCGAGGCAATGAAAATGGAACATGCTTTAAAGGCAGGCGCGGACGCAGAGGTCCAAGAATTGAAAGCTTCGACCGGCGAGCTTGTAGCCCAGGATCAGATAATTTTAATACTGAATTCATAATCCTCTTTCCAATCTTCGGAATTGCCGTTCAAATTGCCTTCGATTGCAAGTGCCGCTCGTAACGTTAAGCGCCTCAACCGGAAATATTTCCACCGAATCAATTTCGAAACTAAAAAGAAATACCGGAGCATTGTTTTAAAGTACTTCTACAACTTATCTTAATCCTTTCGGGGCTTTTCATTTTTCTTCTTACTTAACCGAATCTCTTTGAGGATGCGTTTAAACATTCGTTCATTTGTTAAATCGTCTATGACTCTTATTATTGAAATAGACAATGAGTTTTATTTCGATCTCGAAAAGTGAGATATAAAACATGTTTTTGGTGCGGAGCTTAAACTTTCCTCTCGTTCAAGATTACAATTCTATTTCGAACGATTGTATGGACTCGAATCTAGAAAATTTGCAAAAGACCCACTTAAACGCTCAACGGTTCCCCGTTTTCCAGGAATAAATTTGACATCGCCTCTTACCCCACTATAACTTGCGAAATCGTATTTTATTACCTGGGCTCTGAATGAAGAATTTTCTCGTTTGTCTTGCTTTAATCGGACTTATCACCTTTGGATTCGCTGAACCGATATCCGCGCAGAATATCATCGGCGGATGCGAAAAGCCCGAGGCCCGTAAGGATCTCCCGTTTCCAATTAGCCAGCAGAGACAACTCTGTAAGAAGGATTTAATAAAAAAGAAGGAAGGTTGGTTTCCCACTGGGCTTCCGCTCTTAAATTCGGATCCAAACAGCGGCGTAGGATACGGTGTGCGTATCTTCGCTTACAATAACGGAAAGAGGGACGATCCATTTTTCGAATACACGCCGTATAAGTTTCGCATCTATGCTCAATACTTTAACACGACCAAAAATCGACAATACCAGGATATCGCATTCGACGCGCCGTACGTTTTTGGAACTCAGTGGAGGTTAAGAGGAGAAGGCGTATATGATGCAAACCCGAATACCTTATTCTTCGGCGTTGGGGAATCCTCTCTTCAAAATTTAAGCTCTCATGATCGAAACCAACCCGGTTCGCAATTGGATACGAACCAAACATTCACTCAGCAGCAACAGAATCTTGCCTATACTCGACCGGGAGGTCCCGGCGATCCTGTTGCTTTAGGTGGAGGAACTTACAGTGGTCTACCTGCGCAGAATGGATTTAGAGTTTCCGACGGGCAATACAATCGATACAATATTATTTCGCCGACGGCGAACTTAAGCGCGGAGCATTCTTACTTAGGCGGAACGGTTAGGCTTGTTACGGGAGCTAGGTTTTCGCAGAACATCGTTCGCACATTTGACGGCACACAGGTTAAAGGGAACGACCCTGTTTTGGACGGATGGCCTATCAATTCGGGCGGGTTGGTCTATAATGGTATAACAAAACTGACGCAAGATCAGCAAGCGGGTAAGATTTTAGGGTACCATGGCGGAAATGTGAATTCCATTCGTTTGGGTTTGGTATATGATACTCGCGATTTGGAACCGGATCCGAATCAAGGCGTTTTCATGGAGGCAACCTATGAAAGAGCGACTAAAACGATGGGATCCGATTACAATTATTCGAAATATTTCGCTCAGGCTAAATTCTTCTACAGCCCGTTCCCGAAAGTTTTTGATAAACTCGTACTGGCCGGTCGTGGAGGTTTCTCGCTTACGGAAGGAGACGTTCCCTTTTTCGAATATAGAAATATGTGGGGAACGGAAGGTGTGATTTCGGGTCTTGGGGGCCGCACAACTCTTCGCGGTTATAAACAAGATCGATTTGTCGGTCGTACGATGGGCTGGGGAAACTTAGAAATTCGGTATAAATTCGCGGAATTTTCCATATGGGGGCAGCACTTCGCCTTCAATATTGTTCCATTCTTCGACTTCGGTCGTATTTGGGACGACGAACATAAGATCAGCACCCAGGGGTATAAATATTCTAAGGGAACGGGACTTCGGATTGCTTGGAATCAAACTACGATTATCATGATCGACTACGCAGTTTCTCGAGAAGATAAGCAGCTTTTTATAAACTTTAATCATGCATTTTAATAGAGTATTACCTATGAAGAACCAGTTAACCATTTTCTTTTCATCGATCCTTCAATGTTACTTCGTTCTTTCGGTTTCGTTTTTTGCAATTGCAAACTGCGAGCAAAAAAAGGATAAGGAGACTCAAGGTTTCCTGAATGAAGACGCAAACGTATTGTTGGCCGGTGCGTTATTCTTCAGCACGTATCGATCTAATGGGGACGGAACGATCACAGATTCGTCTATCGGGCTGACTTGGAAAATTTGCTCTCAGGGACAAACCTATGTTGCCACGTCCGGCGGCTATAGCTGCGAAGGCGCCAGTCTTATAAACAACGGCTGGGGAGCCGTTCAATTACAGTACTGTAATCTAAACAACGATGCCTGTAACGCGGTAAGTTTACCGAAAGCGCTAGTTCCGGTTTCTCAGATCGGGGTGGCCGGAAGCTCGGAGGCTTATAATAGTTGTTCGGGAGATAGGACCGGGGGGTATTCGAATTGGCGAGTGGCGAGCTATACTGAATTAAAATTGCTAAGTTCTTCAAGTCGCGCGGAGATGCTGATGAAATTTCCCGACACGATAGAAGATCTGTATTGGAGCGCCTGGGCCAACGAACAGGATCCCTCCAATCAAACTGCCAGAGCCGTTTCGTTTGCGAGAGATAAGTTCGGAACGGACAACGCGTCGAACAAGACCAATCGTTATTTTGTTCGCTGCGTTCGCCCTTAGCCGCAATTCGTTTAATAATAAAGAGCGAGCCGAGTACTTTAGATTTTTATAAAATTATAAAGTTATTTGGGGGTCCGGTTCGATTCATTCTGCATTTATTCTTATTCGCGTTGCGTTCCAAGTAAGTCTTTCTTGTTATTGGAATGTGAGTATTTATTCGCGATTTATATTTGACAATTTCAAAAAGAAGCGTACCTACTTATGAATTCGGAAATGTCGGAATCAATGAGTCGCTCTATGAAGATTCGAAAAGTTAGAAATATTGTTTGCATGCTTGTCCTTTTGTATGCCTTCGAATCCGTTCGCGCCGAAGCGCCGCCCCCGACCGGAGGTTGTGAAAAGCCGACACCTCGATTGAATCTACCCTTTCCGATGGACGCGACCAAACAGTTATGTAAAAAGGATCTGGATCAAAAAAAAGAGGGTTGGTATCCGACGGGCTTGCCTTTGATTAACTCGGATCCTAACGAAGGGATAGGTTACGGAGTTCGAGCCTATGCGTATAATAACGGGAAAAAGAGCGACCCATTATTCGACTACACTCCGTATCGAGTCCGTTTCTTCGCGCAGTATTTTAATACGAATAAGAATGCGCAATATCATCAGCTCAGTCTGGACATGCCGTTTATTGCAAATACGCAATGGAGATTGAGAGCGGATGCCTTTTTGACGATCACTCCGACCACTTTATATTTCGGAATCGGACAGGATTCCATGAAAAATCTAAGTTATCATGATCGAAATCAACCTGCGGGAAACTTGAGCACGAACGCAACGTATCAGGATCAGTCTCAGAATTTAGATTACTGGCGTCCCGGAGGTCCTCAGGATCCGGTCCGTTACGGGGGTAATACGTATGCTGGAGTTCCTAGTCAACCGGGCTTCGTAGTAACCGATCGAATGTACAATCGCTACCAGATTCAAACACCTATGATTAACTTGAGTACCGAACGATCCTATGTGGGAGGAACCGTTCGTTTAGTCGCTGGAATCAAGGCTTCCGATAATATCGTTCATACTTTCGACGGTAAGTTCGTCCAAGGCCATGACCCTTTGCTCGGCGGGGATCCTTTGAACTACGGGGCCAAAGTTCCGAATGGTAAAACTAGGCTCACTCAAGATCAAGAAGCTGGAAAGATTCTGGGATTCGGGGGCGGCTTTGTAAACACGGTCAGAATCGGATTAGTCTATGATACTCGCGATTTTGAGCCCGATCCGAACAGCGGAGTTTTTCTGGAAGGAACCTACGAAAAATCCAGCAAGGCGATCGGTTCGGATTTCGATTTCCAAAAGTATTTCGCGCAGGGTAAGTTCTTTTACAGTCCGTTTCCGAAGGTTTTCGATAAGCTCGTTCTCGCCAGCCGCTTCGGCATGGGATTGACGGACGGTAATACTCCATTTTTTGAATATAGGAACATGTGGGGAACGGAAGGAGTCATCGGAGGCTTGGGAGGTTTACGGACATTACGCGGATACAAACAGGATCGATTTGTCGGTAGAGTGATGGGTTGGGGGAACTTGGAAATTCGTTGGAAATTCGCGGAAGCCTCCGTCGGAAGCGAATACTTTGCGTTTAATATCGTTCCCTTTTTCGATTTTGGACGAGTTTGGGATGACGAGCATAAGATCGGAACTCAAGGGTATAAGTATTCCGAAGGCTTAGGCTTACGTATTGCTTGGAATCAGGCTACGATTATCATGATCGATTATGCAAAATCAAGAGAAGACGAACAGCTTTTTGTGAACTTTAGCCATGTCTTTTAATAAGGCACATTTATTAAAAGAATTCGGATCGCATGTTATTCCCGTAGAACCGTATCGTCCCGCAGTATAGTGTCATGACGGGAAGGAGCGCGATTTTCAGGATAATCCGTGGAATAGTGTAGTCCTCGACTTTCTTTTCGAGAAAGCGCGGCTCTAATAATCAACTCTCCGACTAAAACCAAGTTTCTTAATTCCAGTAAAGGCGCAGTAATAATCGTCCGCTTGTAATAGTCTCGGACTTCCGAGAATATCAAATCCATTCTTCTGAGAGCTCTTTCCAGACGAAGGTTGGATCGGACTATTCCGACGTAATTCGACATCGTATTCTTAATTTCTAATAAATCATGGGAAATCAAGACCCATTCTTCGGTGTTTACCAACCCTTCCTTATTCCAAGAGGGAATTTGATCGTGTTCAGGCAGAAATGTCGGGTGATTTCGCTTCACGTCTTGCGCAATTCGATTCGAAAAGACGAGGCATTCCAATAAACTGTTGGATGCTAAGCGATTCCCCCCATGAACTCCTGTGCAGGCCACTTCGCCTGCGGCGTATAAATTCTCGATATTCGTTTTTCCGTTCAGATCGGTTGCGACTCCGCCGCACATAAAATGCGCGGCAGGGACAACAGGAATCGGTTGGGAAGTGATATCGATTCCTAATTCCATACATTTTTCGTAAATGGAAGGGAAGGCTGCCTTGATTTCCCCGGCAGGTTTGTGGGAAATATCCAGCCAGACATGGGGATCGCCCGACCGTTTCATTTCCGCGTCGATCGCTCTCGCCACTATATCGCGAGTCGCCAAGTCGGCCATCGGGTGATATTTTTTCATAAACGGTTCGCCGTCCATGGTCAGCAAAATGGCGCCCTTTCCGCGAACCGCCTCCGAAATAAGAAAAGAATCGCCTTTCTCGTGATAAAGCGAAGTAGGGTGGAACTGGTAGAATTCCATATTCTTAATTACGGCGCCTGCACGATAAGCGCATGCAACACCGTCACCCGTCGCAATTTTGGGATTCGTAGTATGAGAATAAACTTGCCCGGCTCCTCCGCTTGCGAGAACGGTTCGCTTTGCAAGAATCGGAATCACTTCTCCTGTGTGATTGGAAAGAACATACGCCCCGAAACAGATAAGCCCTTTTTTCTTGAGATGATGGGGTGTGATCAAATCCACCAATGTATGGTATTCTAAAATTCGTATTTTCGGGTTTTGTTTAACGTTTTCTAATAGAGTTTTTTCTATTTCCCGTCCGGTTCGATCGTGAGCGTGGACGATTCGATTTGTTCCGTGTCCGCCTTCGCGATGTAGATCGAAGCCGCCTTGAGCATCCAAGTTAAATGGGACACCGTATTCTAGTAATTCGCGGACGAGAGCCGGACCTTCCTTGACAAGAATATGAACCGCTTCCGGATCGCAAAGTCCCGCTCCCGATTCCAACGTATCTCGCACATGATCCTCGAACTTATCGCCTTCCGCAAAAACGGAGGCGATTCCGCCCTGCGCATAGTTTGTGTTGGATTCATAGTCGGATTTTTTGGTGATGATCGTTACGTCTCCAAAGGGGGAAAGCTTGAGAGCTTGAAATAGTCCGGTAATCCCGGTCCCGATGATAAGGAAATCGGTACGAATTCTAGGCATGGATAAATCCCCGGAAACGCTATGGTACGTATTTCGTTCCATAGCGCTTTATATATTACTTACGTTTGTTGGCTCCGGTATTAATGAGAGCTTCGACGTAATCGATGGATCGAATCAATTGGTAATCCGGTTTGATCGGGTCATTCTTATGTTCCTGAATGAACTTTTCGGCCTTGCCGTTTGTCTTGACCCAAGTTTCCAATTTTTTCACGTCGAAGTGGCTCTTTTCTTCCGCGGCGGAGGGTAATTCCGGAAGGTGGTTCCACATATTTTCCTCACGGTAATGGAACGGAAAAGTTCCGTCTTCTTCCGCAGAAACCTCTACGTCCGGTTTTACTCCGACAACCTGAATCGTATTTCCGGAAGGGGCATAATACCTAGACTGCGTTAACTTTATGTAATAGGCTCCGTTACCCGGTAATTCCTGCAGCTTTTGAACTGTAGCCTTTCCGAAAGAACGTTCGCCTAAAATCAATCCTCGTCCATGGTGTTTCAAAGCTGATGCGACGATCTCGGAAGCGGAGGCGGACTTGGCGTTAATCAATACTGCAACCGGAAGATCCGTTAAGTCCCTATTTTTTGCGTTTGAGTCTTCCGGGCTGCGGTTCGGACTCTTAACGGATACGATGAGCCCGTTGGTAATGAACATGTCCGCTAAGTCGATAGCTAGATCCAAATATCCTCCGGGATTGTTTCTGAGATCCAGAACCAAAGCTTTTAATTTAGTTCCCTTTGCTTGGGCTTGCTTTTCCAGATCTTTAAAATGAAGTACAAATTCCTTGTCTACCGAAGGATCAGACTTAACAAAGCCCGTTAATTTAATATAACCGATCTGATTATGGCCTTCGATCAATTTACTTGCAATATTCTTAATTTCGATAGTATCTCGTACGACGTCAATATTCAACGTGCCGGAGGTTCCCTTGCGTCGAATCGTCAAGCTAACGGTGGAGCCTTTCTTTCCCTTGATTCGTTCGACAACCTTATCAAGGATCATTCCTTTTACCGATTTTCCGTCCACCGCTAGGATCACGTCGCCTGCACGGACACCTGCGTTAACGGCGGGTCTACCCTCGAGGGGGTTTTCCACCACGACTTCCTTATTTCCGCCCCCACTTAAGATTGCACCGATCCCTTCGAAGCTTCCATCTTCTATCTTCGCCATGGATTCTTCCCAAACGGCTTTTAGAAATACTTGGCTATGCGGATCGAGAGAAGATAAATATCCGTTAGCAGCGGCTAAGTATACGTCTTTGATGGAAAAAGGTTCCTTATCTTTAGTTTCTTCCGTTCCGAACGGATCCTTTAAAGGGGGAGTCGTATAATTTTGAAGATTCTTTTCAGTGAATGCTAGAACGCGATCGAAGTCTTTTTTCGAGAAATTCGTTTGCTCCCATTTTGCGGACAAAACGGCTTTTCTTACTTTTTCGCGTTCTACTAGTTTTATAACTTCTTCACCGGAAAGTTTCGGCTTATTTGCCTCTTCTTTCAACTTTCGATCTCTGATTTTTTCGACCTCTTTGTAGTCCGGATCGAAAACGACAAACTTGTCTTCGGAAGATAATTTAAACGTTTTGCCGGGAAAAATATCATCCGGCTCCTCGTATTTTTCACGATCCTTAAAATAACTTTCGGGATAAAGATATAATGCATGTGGGAGCGCAAACAGCGCGAAGATCGCTGCGTCCTTATATGCGCGATTTTTATCGATGTTTTTATCGATATAACTTCGATCAACGGTCTTGACTACACTGTCAAAATCTTTAAGAGTGAAATCCGCGGTAGTCTTGGAGTGTCCAGAGGAAGGCTCGCAAAAGAAGATACTCGTACATAATACGACGGAGACGAAGGAGAAAGAGAGTGATCTCAGGCTTTTCAAATCGGTTCCTCTTGCCGGTCGGGTTATTTTCGAACATTTTCCACCTCGTACGGGGTCTGTCAATACATTCCCCCGAAAAGGCGATCTATCCTTCGACCGATCTACCATTAATGGACAAACATACGTGAATATCTTTCGCATTTTTCTGATCATTATTTTCCTATTTTCGGGAACCCTCGGATGTTCGTCTGTTTCCGTTCCCGGAGGCGGAAGATTCGGTTCGGAATTAATCCAGGAACAGGCGATCTTGGATTTTTACGGAACCGAAGAGGAAAGGAATTCCTCTTTGAAGTTATTACGGTCCAGCTGTCGTTCTATTCGAAGCGACCGAGGGCTTGCTTGCTATAATTTATCCATTCTTTATCAATCTTTGGGAGATTTGGACGGAGCAATCGAATATGCGATTCGCGCTAAATCAGCCAACCCGAAAGATCCATTATACTCTGAATTGGCGTTTCAGACAGCCTTAGCAAAGGATGATAAGGAACGTTCAGACTTGGATCAGGATGAAATTTCGCTAATAGCCGCGATTCGCGCCTGTAAAGAAGGTCGGAAGGACGATGCGTACCTTTTTCTCGCTCCTTTGATCGGATCCGGGGAAGTTTCCAAAGAATCATTGAGTCGGGGATTGTTTGCGGATTGCGGGCTGGATAAATCTTTCGTCGCCAAGGCAAAACCGAATTCAATAAAACCTTCGTTAGAATATTATAAAACATTGGAAAAGAATCATCCCTTCCGGAAAATATGGGATCTATCGGGGGAATTCGGACGAAATCCGAAAGAACCTTCCGCAAATAAAGTCACTCGCTCCTGGCAGGAACTGCGTAAGGCTCTCCCTTCGAAGGACATTGCTTCGGCGAAAAAACATATCGTTTCCTTCAAGCAAGGGCTGGAGGATTTATCTAAAGATACTCCGGCTTCCAAGCAACTGGCTCTTCACCTAAAAAAAGCGGCGTACTTGCTTTTGTCCGAGGATTCGAACTTCTCCACGTTTAAGGATTTGGCGAAAGAGCTCTCAGATAGGCCCGTACAGACTCAGTGATTCCCACTTCCAGGGCGTAGGAAATCAACCGGTGCCCTATGGAAACTTCCAAAAGACCGGGCAGTTTGGAAAAAAGCAGCAGATTAAATTGATCCAAATCGTGGCCGGCGTTGATTCCTATTCCGGTAGCCAGGAGTGTTTCGGCAGCAGATCGATAGACTTGGAAGGATTTTTCCCCTTCTTCCCGAGAAGAATCGAATGCCATTGCGAAAGGGCCGGTATAAAATTCCACTCGGTCCGCACCGGTTTCGAAAACGTACTTTAAATTTTCCAGATTCGTCTCCACAAACAAGGAAACTCGAATTTCCGCATCGTGAAATTTCCGAATATAGGTCCGTAAGAGATCCCCGTCTTTTCTGAGATCGAAACCGTGGTCAGACGTGATCTCTCCCGGAGTAACAGGCACTAACGTGACCTGATCCGGTTTGGCCTCCAAGACTAAATCCAAGAATCGTGGAGACGGCTCTCCTTCTATATTATATTCTATTTTTCTGTTCTTAGATTGATTATACGAAATTAAGAAATTTTTAAGCAAAAACACATCCGATTTGCGGATATGCCTTTCGTCTTCTCTGGGATGAACCGTAATCCCTTCAGCTCCCGCGTCTAGAATCAATCTAGAAATATGCAAAATATCAGGATGGTTTCCTCCGCGAGAATTGCGAAGGGTTGCGACTTTATTTACGTTCACGCTCAGCTTGGTCATTTGCTTCCTTTTGGCCCTATTTCAGAATATTTGGAAGGAATCGGAAACTAGATTTCAAATAGGTTTTTCTGCTTGAATCCGGTTTTGTGTATTCCACGATGGTCAATTCCAATGGCAACCGCTAAGAAAACGGCTAAGAAAAAAGTGGCCCCTAAGAAGAAAGTTCCGGTAAAAAAACCGGCTCCGAAAAAGAAGGTCGCAGCAAAAAAGAAGGAAATCGCAGTTTCTGCAAAGCCTGCCGTATCATCCTCATCGTTCGCAAAGAGATCTTTTGCAGGAAGTAAAGTTTCCGCAAATCCATTGGGTAAAAAGTTCACCTGTCACACTTGTGGAACTAAATTTTACGATTTAAATAAAGAAGATAAGATCTGTCCGAAATGCGGTGCCGATCAAAATAAACGACCTGTAGTCAAAAGTCGAGCTGCGGCTCGCCCCCGTATCGAAGAGGAGGAATTTCTCGAAGATGCGATTGTGGAAGATGATGCAGAAGTCGGTTTCGAAGACGAAGAAGCCATCGTGGAAGAACCTCTGGAAGAAGAGGAGGACGAAGAAGAGGAGGAGGAATAATCCGCCCCCAGTCTTCGATCATAATCCTGGCCGCGCCGACTGGCGCGGGTAAGACGGCTCTGGTCTCGGCATTGGACCCTTCTCGCTTTGAGATTCTTTCCTTTGATTCCCGGCAAATCTATAAAGAACTCCCTATTGGAACAGCTTCTCCATCCCAGCAGGATCTAGATAGAATTCCTCATCACTTAACGAATTTGATATCCCCCGCTGAGACGATCGATGCGGCTAAATATACGATCTTTGCGGAGATTGCATTGGATATCGTCCTCTCGAAAGGAAAGATTCCTGTACTGACTGCAGGTACGGGATTTTATTTGAATGCTTTTCTATTTGGAATGTACGATGTTCCGAATATTAGTCCTGAAGTTCGCGCCCGTGTAGAATCAATTCCTATGCAGGAAAAAACGAAATTGCTCCGCGAATTAGACCCGATCGCGCTAGAAAGAATATTCCCAAATGATGATTATCGATACGGCAGAGCGCTGGAAGTTAATTTAATGGGAGTTCGTTGGTCCGAATTAAAAATCAAAGAGGGATCAGGCGCCTTACATACTAGAAATTTGAATATTCTCCGAGGTTATTTTTTGGATTTAGATCGTAAGGAATTGTATCTTAGGATCGACGAAAGGGCCCGGAAAATGATCTCGGAGGGAATGGCGGAGGAAGCGAAAAGAGTCGCCGACAAATACGGCGAGAGTTGTCCCGGGCTCTCGTCGCTTGGTTATAATTTCGCGCTTGAAAATATTAAAGGAAAGTCCAATCTTGAGACATTCTTAGGGAATTTAAGCCAATCCCACAGAAATTACGCCAAACGACAAATCACTTGGTTCAGGAAGCAAGCCTTCTTGACTCCCGTGAAACCAAGTGAAGCGTATAAAAATATACAAAATATATAAAACGGATAAAACCTATGTCTGCTAAAAACAATATCCAGGACCAACTCCTTAACACTGCAAGGAAGGAAAAATTGGAACTCACAATCTACCTTCTGAATGGAGTTCCTTTAAAAGGAAAGGTTGTAAGCTTCGACAATTTTACAATCATCCTGGAGCAGGAAAATAAGCAGAGTTTAGTTTACAAACATGCGATTTCTACCATCATTCCTTCCAAAGTGATCAAACTATATACCGAAGAAGCGGCGAAGGAAACTCCTTCTGCCTAGATGATTCGATGGATCGGTAGAGCTTTTCTATTCTTCCTGTTAGGAGGAATCCTCGTCGGGGTCGCCTATCCAATTTATATCCTAGGGGACGGGGAAGCCCTCGTCTCCTGGTCATCAGATTCTCGATTATTGTCCTTTATACGTGGGCCGGGATTGGCATACGAACCTAGGGCATATTTATTCTGGGATCATAAAGTTCTAAAGGAAGAATTGCGTTCACTTTCCGAGGAATTGCAAATCGCGTACGATTTGTCGTCCGGTTTGTTTCCTAAGGATTCGGAAGATGGGACGATTTCCGCCAGGTTTGAGGTCGTTTTCTCCTTAGAGGGAGAAGGATCTAAAAAATGGTTTTCCGCCGGAGGAATCTCCGAGGCCTCGAGAAAGAAATTTCTGTCTGGGATTTTCCTTTCTTTACTTAGATCTCGGATCGAAGATGAAAAGAATCTGAATCTTACAAAGGACGGACTCTCCAATTTTCTGAGAAAGGAGGCTTCTATCGGGGTCTCGAACCAATTACCCTGGCTTCGTGTCGAGTCGGTTCGGATTGTGGAGTTGCAGGTTCCGGATCCATTAGTGATTAATAACTTGTTTAGAAATCCGAATTACCTGTTGGCCAAAAAACAGGAAAAATTGGATGCGCTAAAAAAAGCGGAACTCTTCTTGGTTCAAGAAGAGGCAAAACTTTCCGCGGCAAAAAACCGTTGGGAAGCATACCGAGACTTCTTAAAAAAGAATCCGGAAATGAAAGAGTTTGTCCTGTATGAGAGCCTTGGAGATAAGGTCGAAGTAATCCTCCTTCCTGTGGACTCCATTCTCGGAGATCCAAAGGCTTTGGGGAAAAAGAAACAAACCGCTCGAAAACCCAAAGAAGTGGAGTAGAGATGAGTCAGGAAAAACCCGTAGTTTTAATTATGGCAGGCGGAAAAGGGGAGAGGTTTTGGCCTCGCTCCCGAATTTCCACGCCGAAGCAGCTTCAAAAAGTCTATTCTAAAAATACCTTACTTAAGGAAACCTTAAATCGTGCTTTAAGCATCACTAGTTTAGATCGGATATTCATCGGAACCAATCCTACCTTAAAGAAAGCGATCCTGGCTCAGGAACGAAATTTTCCTGAAAAGAATTTCATAATCGAACCTGAAGGCAAAAATACTGCGCCGATCATCGCCTTGGCTTCTCTTTACTTTAGGGAAATGTTCGGCGATCCGGTTCAAGTAGTTCTTTCCGCTGATGCCTGGGTCAGTTCCGATAGGGAATTTACCAAAACGATTCAGAAGGCGATTCATGAAACCAAAGACCATTTGGTCCTACTCGGAATCAAACCGAATCGCCCGGAAGTCGGATATGGTTATATCTCTTCCGGTAAGCCTACTAAGCACGGATTCGAAGTGAAGGCATTCTTTGAGAAGCCTGATACGAAGACCGCATTAAAGTACATTAAGAAATCGAATTTCTATTGGAATCCCGGAATTTTTATATGGAAAACAAGTTTGATTTTAGAGGAGTTTTCTTCTTTAGCTCCTAGAATTTTAAAACCGCTTCAAGATCGTTTTCCCTTTAAGAAAGCCGGAGAGTTGGGCGAGGCGTTCAGATTACTTCCGTCGGAACCCGTCGATATCGCCATAATGGAAAAGAGTTCGAAGATTCGGATGGTGGAAGCTAGTTTCGGTTGGGATGATGTGGGCTCTTGGCTTTCGCTGGAGAGAGTGCTTCCGGGTGACTCGCAAGGAAATCGGCATATCGGAAAGGATATTCTATTTTTCAAATCTTCCAATAACGTAACTCAAACTCGAAAAGAGTTCACTGCCTTACTCGGAGTTCAAAATTTAGTCGTAGTGGAAGAAGAAGACGTACTATTCATCGCTTCTAAAGAAGGTATCGGAGAAATCAAAACACTAGTGGCCGAGATCCGTAAAAATAAAGGTTTACAAAAGTATACCGAATAATTTGCTGACAGGGTAGGAAACCCATAGGAGCACCGAATGCCTTCCGGTAAAAAAAGAAAGCGAAGAAAGATCGCGACTCATAAAAGGAAGAAAAAGAGAAGACTTAACCGTCATAAGAAGAAAGGCAAATAGACCGGTACTAACCGGACTTTAAGACCGGGTTCCTCTTCCCATTATAGGCGAGCCCCGGTCTCGCCGCCCACCTCATTTCCGAATCGAAGATTTCCTTCGAAATTCAAAACCGCCTCAAACGGACCTAAAGCAATTTTCGAAATTCACCGATAGGAACGTTGTATGGCTTCGTTCCAGGATTATTCAGTTCTTCGTCGGTGGTGGAAGCCCGAGTTTCCTCCAGCTAAAGGATATACAAAATCCTACCAAGCTAAAACTCCGGACGGAGATATTCTCCAAGCCGATTTTCATTATCATGATCGTAAAATTCGTCTGACGCTAGAAGTTGCCGGAGAGAACGGAAAGATCTATGTTTCGACGATTCGAGACGGTTCGATTCTCAAGGAAACCGATCTAAGTACGGGTCGTTCTTATCCTCTATATTCCAGATTTGCTCCTTTTCGCGATTTAGTTTCCTCTCTTCCGGACAAGGATGCTCTCCAAGCTATGGGCGGAGCATACGGGGTTTCTCCCGAACCCTTAGGGGCTCCAACGGAAAGGAAAGAGTCGAAACCTTGGGAAATTTCGACCAAATATGACCATGTTTTCGGGATTCGCAAGGGGCCAGGTTTCTGGGAGAGATTTTCAGAGAAAACCCCTTCTGAGCCATTGTGGCCGAGAATCCGTCGTAGGCTCTGGGGAGATCTGCAGGATCTGTTTTTAGGAATCCTGAGTGCGGCCGGAATCTGGTACGCCTACCTGGATTTTTATTTACTGGGTTTTTCACTCGCGGTTTTCGGTTTGCTTTTTGGCGGTTTGGACTGGATACTGAGGAAACGCGATCCGCTCTTTTCGAAGGTGATGCTTTTCTTAGGTTCAGGATCGTACTTCTATTATTACGGATACACCCGTTTCTGAGGAGGGGGAATGTCCGACGAAATCGAACACCAATACATTCTGTTTAGTTTAGGCGAAGAGGAATATGCGATTCCGATTTCCTGGGTAGACGAGATCATAAAAATTCACAATTTAGTACGTGTACCTCGTTCTAAAAATTACTTTGCCGGGATCATGGATATTCGGGGCAAAGTCGTAAAAATGGTCGACCTCGGAGTAAAATTAAATATTCCGAGGGAGCACCAATCCGAATACGATCGCGCTATCGTAGTAAAAATCGGCGGCGAATCGGTAGGAATTATCGTAGATAAGGTCGCAAACGTAGCCTTATTTCCTCCGGAAACGATCAATCCTCCTCCGCCTTCGGTTAAAGGAATTTCCTCTCGATATATTACCGGTGTCGGTAAAAAAGATGATAGATTTATTATATTGATAGATATCGAGAAGATCCTAGGTTCCGAAGAGTTATCGGAGTTAGGTTCCGCGGCAAAATGAATTTTCTCCGCCTGAAAACGGGCGCGCTGCTTCTGTTTTGCATCGGATCAGCGGGCTTGCTTTTGGCGGACGAGCAGGATCAGAGACTCGATCCTGCGGGGATTTATAAACTTCCTCATGAAGTTATCCCGCCGGACGATATCGCAAAATTAAAAGAAACTTTAGCGAATCCTGTTGAAGGTGCTGATCCGATCGCGTCAATTCGCGCTCCGCTGGACCGTTATTACGCGCAATTCGTAGATCCAAAGCGAACCGAGGAAGAGAGACGACTCGGAAAAATCTTCACCGAAAAGACCGATAGAAATACATTAAGATTATTGATTCTGAAAATGGTGAATAAACTCACCGACGGATCGGTGCTTCGAGAGTCTCCTATTCTGTTCGAACTTCATTCTCTTTTGGGACAGGAATACGCCAAGAAAAAGCAAAATTTCAAGGCGTTAGAGGAAGCGAGTACCGCTTTACGCTACCGAGATTTTTCTCATACGGAGGAATCCTTCTCAAAAGAGTCGAGACTTAGAGAATTATACGATACTGCCGAAATAGAAAAGGCGAGAGGACATGGAAGGATTGCGAAGGAACTTTCCCAAGCCGGAATCGATTGGAATAAAGCCAAAGATAAGGTTCATGTTTTGGAGGCTGCGAACGTAAGAGGGAAAGAGCTTCTCTTCGAGGAAAACCGACCTAAAAGAAAGATAGATCCTAAGGATATCGCAGACGCAAGACAGAACGTAAAGCTTGCCGAAGAACGTCTTAAGCAGGCGGACGCCTCTTACAAAGATTCCTTCGAGAAAAATTATTATCCTTTCTTTAAGAGAAAATCTAGGGAAGATGCGAGCGCCGTATTTGATTTGGCAAAATACGTAAAGGAAGCGGAAAACGAAAACAAGGAACGACTTAAAGTAGTTAACAAAACTTCGGTAAGCGGACAAGGAATCTTCGTTTTATTCGACTATAAGAGAAACACGGACTATTTCGGATATGCCGGTTTACTCGAAATCGCATTTCGATTGGATCCGGAATATTCTCCGGTGGTTTTAAACCTAGCCCAAGAGTTGCGTTCCGCAGGAAAGAAATCCAATGCTTTGGATTTTTACTTAAAATATCTTACTCTTGCTTTAAAAGAAAATAAAACCGACGCCGAGATGGCTCAGACGTATCGGGAAATTGCGTCCCTTCATACCGAATTGAAACAATACGTTTTAGCGGCGGAATATTATGAAAAATATTATCAAGCCGAACCTGATCCGAAAAAGAAAGGATTGTACGCCTTTGAATTGGGTAATTTTTTCGAAACTAAAATCGGGAATTTGGAAAAGGGCGCCTTATACTACACGGATTGGCTGGAAGGCAGGGCGAAAGAGACCGAAACGGAATCCGAACTTTCGTTTCCCGATTCTCAAGAACGCTTTAGAATGGAAACTCTCGCCCATCTGGGAATTTCGCGTCTGTACAGATACGAGAAAAAACCGGTTAAAGAAAAAGCGGAATTATTGAAAGCGATCGATTCCTATACTAAGCTCCGTGAGAGTTTTGCTAGGGAAGATCGTAAATATGCGGAAGGCAAGAAGGAATTACTGACGATCAAGAAAGGCCTCTTGGAACGCACGAACGACCAGGATATGGCTCAATATCGATTGAAAAGTTTGGAATTGGAGGAAACTAAGGAGAGGATAGACGTCGTTCGGACAAAGTTGGATACTTCTCCCGGAGCGAAAGCGATGCAGAGAGTTTCCATCTTATTCGAGTTCGAAAAGGACTTTGCGACCGCGAAGAAATTCAACGAAGAGATCCTCAAAATCGGAACACAATTCGAAATGAATCTAGCTTTGCGGAATATAGAAAGAATTAATAAAATTCTGGAGGACGGGATTCCTCGCGATCCTTATCCCAGAGATCCGCTTGCGAGCGACACACCTTAATCTTTACCGTTTCTTGTCTTAGAATATTTTTCTATATCATCCGAGTTGGACGAACCGTCCTCATCCTCTTCCGCAGTTCCTTCGGGCGAAACGATCCTAAATTCTACGCTATCGATCACATCTTCATCATACGAAACTTTAAGTAGATATTTTCCGGTAGGTAAATCGCGAAAGCTTCCTCGAATCGTCGATGTGGATAGATCCGGACGTTTTCGACTGACTTCTATTTCATTAAATCCTAATTGAAACCGACTTAGACTGACATAGGTTTCGGCCTCGGGGTTCGGGAGGCGGGAGAATTTATAAATATACGCTAATGTTTTATCATTCGGAAAAGCCAACTTATCTCGAGTTAGAGTGAATTCACTTATGTTGGTCATCCGTTTTTCGAGAAAATCCAATTGTTCCTCATCCAAAATGGCCCAACCGAATTCTCCCTTCATTCCGAGACAGGAAGCCATAAAGAATGCAAGGAATAGGGGGAAGAAGAACCGAGATTTCTTCATCGATTTTCGGAATCTTCTTTTTCTAAAATTCTAACTTTATCGGAAATATCTTTTTCCCTTCTGGCATGTAGGGAATCCGGAAAAATAACCCTAAATCCGTTTCGTCTTTCCTTCGAAATCGGTGTAAACGCCCTCTGAACGAATCGAAAAACGAGATAACTGAGTAGTAAGAAAAGTAGGAACTTCATCCTAGAATCATTCTTTCGATAAAAAGGATTCCGGCAACCTGATTTCGTCTCACTCGGACAAAGAGGCGACCGAAAGACGCGGTCGGGAACTTAGCTGGAAGAGCGGCAATTTTTGTAGTTGCCGCGGGAGAAACGGACTAGGCGATTAAAGTTCAAATAAAGCCGGATTCACTGTAAATATAACGTTTCAGATTTTTATTTTCCTCTTCCGTTTTTTCAATTTTGGCTTTAACCGCATCTCCGATGGAAATAATGCCCATAAGCCGGTTCCCGTCCAGAATCGGCATGTGACGGATTCTTTTTTTTAGCATAATTGCTAAGACTTCGTCCACTTGGTCCCCCGGAGTCATCGTAGTCAACTGAGTTGACATTACTTCCGCAACGGTTTTATCAAAGACTTTTTCCCGATCAGTGGATGCAAAGTGGAGCAAATCGCGTTCCGTAAAGATTCCCGCCAACTTCCCCGCGTTCAAAACGATTACAGAACCAATATCGTACTTGGTCATGAAGCGAATCGCCTCCCAAACAGTCGTTTGGGGTTCTACCGAAAGTATCTTCCGGTCCTTCTTTTCCAAGATTTCCTTAACCAGCATGTTAACCTCTGGGCCAAAGTGTATGTCCGAAGATGCCTCGGTTCAAGGATTTTTTATCACTTTCAGGATGGGCTTTTCAGAAAGTAAGAGGCGAAATTAAGGAAAAAAAGCAACGAAATTCGGAAAAATAAGTCCTAAATCGCGCACTCTAACGAATTTAAAAGGTTAAGCTTATGGAACATTCCGGATAAATGGAAAAAAGGTTTCCCAATTCTCTCCTAACGTGGAAGGATATCGACAGAGGAAGTCGCCCGCTATTACTGTGGGACTAAGTAAAAACAATCACCTATGAGCTCAACTTCTTCTGAGCAACCGAATATCTTAATCGTTGAAGACGAATGGTTGCTTTCGTTTAATCTTCAAAAAACTCTTCAAAATTTGGGATACCGGATTGCCGGCGTAGCTGCGAACGGACAAGATGCGCAGACGATCTTTCAAGAAACCGATCCCGATCTTGTACTTATGGATATCTCCATAGAAGGAGATATGGACGGGATTCAAACTGCACAAAGTATTCAAAGAATCAAGGATGTGCCGATCGTCTTTATGACTGCATACACGGACGATTCCACATTTATGCGTGCGATGGATTCCGCCTCCACGTACGCGTACATTACCAAGCCGTTTCAGAATCACCAATTAAAGTCCTCGATCGAGATCGCGCTCCGTCAGCAAAAAAGATTCGGGCAAGTTAAGGAAAGCGGGAACGAATATAGGAACGTTATTCAAAGCATTTCGGAAGGCGCGGTTTCGCTCGATGGAGAAGGAAAAGTAATTTTCTTAAATCACGCCGGAGAAGAGTTAACCGGGTGGAGATTGGCGGATGCGATGGGCCAACCTGGGGATAGGGTCCTCTCTTTTATTCAAACTCAGTTCGGTGATTTAGAAGAAGATAATACGGATTTGGGGAATAATTTGCGTTATATCCCGGCGGTGCTTGCGCGTCGAGACGGGAAAAAAATTCGAGTCGGATTTAGGGTATCTCCGATTCGGGACGAAGACGGTCGCATCATAGGAAGCATCGTTACTTTCTCGGAACTTTCTTTGCTCACCATTTCCGAGCAGAGAATCTCCGAAATGGAAAAAGTCATTCAGTCCGAAATGAGATTGGATTCCATCCAAAAACTGGCCGCCGGTATCGCCCACGAAATTAATAATCCCTTAATGGGAATTATTAATTACGGAAATATTATACGAAATCATCGCAGCGCCGAACCCGATGTAAGAAACTATGCCCGCGTTATCATAGAGCAGGGTGAAAGAATTTCGGGAATCGTTCGAAATCTCATTCTATTTTCCAAATCCGATAACGAGGAAGCGACTTGGGTTCGTTTCGAGGAAATTGTTTCGGCTGTGGAGGGAATGATTTCCGCGTTGCTACGTTCGAAGAATTTGGAGCTGATCAAAGATATTCCCCAGGAACTACCGGAATTATTTTTGAAGCAAAGTCAAATTAAGGAAGTTCTATATTATTTACTCTATTATTATGCGGCCGCGATGGCTTCTCAAGGCGGTGGTATCAGGCTGACCGCAAAATTCATTAAAGGTAGCGATGCAGGGAAGCCGGAAGAAACGAATTTGGAAATTCGAGTATCCGGTTCCTTATCATTGGAAATCGATCCAGATAATGCGTTTCAACCTTTTGAAAGAATCCAGTCGGACGATACTAGAGTGGGGATGGGTCTCTCAGTTTGTTATGGAATCATCCAGTCCAACCGGGGCAAGCTCCTCGTTCGCAAATCTTCTTCGGGAACCGATTTCTTTGTCAAATTACCCGTAAAATTCAGGTAGATCTATCTCGTTGATTCCGGATCGGAAAAGCGATGGAAATTTTGGGGTTTTCCAAAAAAATGGACTCCAAGATCCAAATCCATTAAGGTAGCAACAGGAATGTTAGACAAAATCAAGAACGCACTCGGCGGAGAAGCGGATTTCCTATTGAATCACATATCTAAAACGATTCCGAAGGAGACTCTCACTATTCCGGGTCCTTCGTATGTCGATGATATCTTTTCTAAAACCGACAGGAACAATTCAGTTCTAAAAAATTTCCAATCTATTTACAATACGGGGCGTTTAGCCGGAACCGGCTATCTTTCGATTCTTCCGGTCGATCAAGGCATCGAACATAGTGCAGGCGCCTCGTTTGCCAAAAATCCAGCTTATTTTGATCCTGAAAATATCGTAAAGCTCGCGATTGAAGGCGGTTGCAATGCGGTGGCTTCCACACTCGGGGTGTTAGGTCTAGTTTCCCGTAAATACGCGCATAAAATCCCGTTTGTAGTAAAAATCAATCACAACGAACTCCTAAGTTATCCGAACAAATTCGATCAGATCTTATTCGCGAATGTGGAGCAGGCTTTTGATATGGGAGCCGCCGCCGTAGGCGCTACGATTTATTACGGTTCCGACGAGAGTTCTCGCCAAATTCAGGAAGTCTCGGAAGCGTTTCATAGAGCTCACGAACTCGGTTTAGTTACGATCCTTTGGGCATATCTTAGAAACGACGCGTTTAAGACCGATAAAACGGATTATCATGTTTCGACGGATTTAACGGGACAGGCCAATCATCTTGCCGCGACCATCGAGGCGGATATCGTAAAACAAAAACTGCCTGAAACGAATGCAGGAGGCTTTAAGGATCTTAAGTTCGGCAAGAAGGACGATAAAATGTATACCGATCTTAGCTCCGAACATCCGATCGATATGGCGCGTTATCAAGTAGCGAATTGTTATATGGGAAAGATAGGTTTAATCAATTCCGGCGGGCCTTCCGGATCGAACGACCTTGGCGACGCTGTGAAAGCTGCCGTCATTAATAAACGCGCAGGCGGCATGGGATTGATTTCCGGACGGAAGGCATTCCAAAAGCCGATGAAAGACGGAGTTGCGTTGTTGAACGCGATTCAAGACGTATACCTTTCGAAAGACGTAACGATCGCGTAAACGATCCTTACTGAACAGACACTTCGTCGGCAAGAGATAAAATGTCGAACGAATCGAGGGGAAGGGGATCTTCGCTTTATAGCGTCGACTCCTTCCCTTTTTATTCCCGTTATTATTATTAGGAAATTAGAGGGCCAACGATGAAGATTACGAAAGGGTTTCCGGGAACGGTGGGGAATACTCCTCTTATTCGATTGAATTATTATTCTGATAAAACGGGCTGTGAAATTTTAGGTAAGGCCGAATTTCTAAACCCCGGAGGATCCGTTAAGGATCGAGCGGCCCTTTATATAGTGGAAGACGCGGAAAAGAAAGGGTTGTTGAAACCCGGCGGAACCGTAGTCGAGGGAACCGCCGGGAATACAGGAATCGGATTAACGCATATTTGTAATGCAAAAGGTTATAAAACCTTAATCATCATCCCCGACACTCAATCAAAAGAGAAAATCGACCTATTGAAAACTTTAGGTGCAGAAGTTAGAACGGTTCCTGCAGTACCTTACAAAGATCCCGGTAATTACGTGAAAGTATCGGCTCGTATTGCCGAGGAAACCCCGAACGCGATATGGGCCAATCAGTTCGATAACGTAGTCAATCGCATGGCACATTATCAGACGACAGGTCCGGAAATTTGGGAGCAAACTGAAGGTAAAATCGACGTATGGGTAACTTCCTTAGGAACCGGAGGTACGTATGCGGGGACGGCGCTCTATTTAAAGGAAAAGAAAACGGGTCTACTTTCCGTAGCTGCGGACCCGATGGGTTCAGCAATTTATAATTTTGTTAAGAAAGGAGAAGTCAGTTCCGAAGGGAGTTCGTTTACGGAAGGAATCGGCAACGGACGTATTACCGAGAATATGAAAGATGCTCCGTTTGACGATGCGATTCAAGTTACCGACGGCGAATGTTTGGAAGTCATTTATACTCTACTGAAAAAAGACGGACTATTTTTGGGCGGCTCTTCGGGGATTAACGTCGGGGCGGCTATAAAGTTGGCGGAGAAATTAGGTCGCGGGCATACGATCGTTACGATACTTTGCGATAGCGGTGCAAGATACCAATCTCGTCTTTTCGATCGAGACTGGTTAAAAACAAAGGGTTATTCTATTCCTCAGATTTAGAATAAGGTAACGTAACGAACGTCGGTTCTATATTCCGATCCGGCGAGACTCCCTCCGGCCGCCATCGGTATGTATACGCTTTTAACGTTTATTCCTGCGGATACCTTTTCACCCGACGGCGTTTCCACATAATTATGGGTGGCCCATTTCTTACCGGCAAAATAACTATGTAACAATTGTATTGCGTAAATTCCGAGTCCTACACTTAACGCGTTATGGCTGTAAGAAGAGTAGTTGTGTTCCTGGTTTTTTATCTTATTCAAATCCTGAAGTTTTGAAATCTGATCTTGTTGTATATAGAGCTGGGCCGTCGAAGCGGGTAGGGCAGCGTTGATTTGCGCGTATATTAGAGGATCTTTTAATAGGATATCGTTTACTTTACTATCGTACTTACTTGACCTATCTTGCGCCGCTTTTTCAAAACCGAAATAAGCCAATGCGGAAAGGATGAAGACCATTTGGTAGGTTTTACCATATGCATTTTGCTTCATGTGGCTTAATCCCCAACCCGGAAGAACAGCCGATCTCCAAACCGGATCCCACGGACTCCGTTTCGTCGTAATATATTCTTCCCAACTTGCGTCCTGCTCTTCCAAATATTTTTCGATCAAAGCAAGACGCTTTTGTACGACTTTATAGCTGTTTTCCTTGATCATCTGTTCGAGCAGTATCGTATCTAGCTGTTCTTCCTTCTCGGTTTTTTTGCCTTCTTTGTTCAGCTTCTTCTTTTCCGTTTCTATGATTTTCGCTAGTTCCGCCTCGTCCTTAATATCTTTAAAGATAATTTTAAGAATTTGGCTCTTAGGAATCGCTTGACGCTTTGTTTCTTTCAAGATCGTAACAAAATCGGTCGATTGATCGATCACCGTAGCGTACACCTTATCTCCATTTTTCAAAAGGATGGTTTCCGCTGAAATCGAGGTGGATAGAACGAAGATCAGCGTGAAAATGACCGGAAATAAATTTCCAATCGGTGGTTTTGCGGAAAATTCTTTCATTAAGATGCCTTTCGAAGAATATATTTCCTTTTGGTTCTCCTGCAAATAGAAAGTCAAGCTAAAATATTCCCTCAGCGAAAGAATCGGTTCTTTTTTGCCTTGCGGGAGAAACAAGGCAAAGAATAACTGATGGTTATGTTGTCGATTCGTTCGATATCAATAATAATTGTCTTATTGGCGTTCATATTTATAGAGCGTGTTTGGAGTAGTACACTCGCATCCGGTTCTCTTTTCTATACGCAGGAATTTTCAGTTAAAAACGTTGCGGATGAACCGGGATCTCAGAAGAAAAACGAATCTCCCTCCAAGGATTCGGAAGATAAAAAGAAAAACATGAAAGGTTGTTGTCGCATAAAATATCAGGGCGGCGGATTCGATTACCTTCCCGCTACGGAGGAAGAATGCGTTACGAAACCGGGATACCATAGTTTTCTAAAAGATTCCCCTCTCTGTTTTCAATCTATTTGGGATTGAATTCGAATCATTGTTTTTCCATCGGAGATAAAGCATCGTTTTCGATTTTCGGTTCTTCCGATTCGGACTTGGTTTTTCTCCATTCCGAAATTTCAAAAGATAGCGATGTCGTGATCGCATAATCGTATAATCTAATATCCGAATCTCTGTCTAAGGGAAGCCTCCCGATTATCGTAAGATAAGATCCTTTAAAGGCTTTGCAGCTAAAGCCTGAACTAACTTCCTTGAAGCTTCGAGGAAATGCTTTGCGATTACCGGGAGTTTCATTCACCAGGCTTCCGCCTCCGATTACGTTCACGTAGGGAATTCGAATCAAATAACCCGCAAAGACGTTAAAATTAGGAGCGAGCCGATAAGTAGCGTATCCGAACCATTGAGTTACTTTTTGGGTCTTAGGAAATGCTTCAGGAGCTTGAATCGTATTCGTTATTTGTGCCCAATAAGGAATACCTGATTGTTCCGTCGTCGACGAATGATCCCTGGACAACGGAAAAATTCCGGAGCCTCGAATGACAAAAAGCCAACGATCAAGACTCGCTCCCACGGTTAGATTGGTGAGTCCGGAATAATAATCTCCTCCGGTAAATTTATCGGAATCCCCTCCTGAAGGAAATCCGAGCCTAGCTTCTAATAGCAGAAAAAAAGGGCCGGTCGATTCCAGAAACGGATTCCATTTGAATCCAATATAGGGTTTACCGTATCTTGCAGCGTCGTCTCTTCCGATTTGCTGATAATATATCCAAGGTACGCTAAAGTTTAGAGCAAACTTTCCACCCGAATAAAACGTCTCCCCGAATAGTGTGGTCGTATACAGATTCGAGTTATCTATCGTTCCCTTTTGATAGTCCTGAGTCATCAAAATATAATCCAACGGCTTTTCCCTTTTTCCGGTAAACGGGTCTATGAATCGGGTGGAAGAAGCCATTGTTTGGCCCTCGCCCGCATGATGTGAGTGAAGCGGTTTTTGAAAAAGAAGGAGCACTACAGCTACCGTAAAAAAACGAATCGATCGATCGGGAGAAAACAATTTCAAGGAAATAAGCATGAATATAGTACCAAAACTTGTCCGGAGGACTTGAAGGTTTGTGCAGTTTCAATCTGCCAGGAAGTATTTTGAAGTTCGCTGATTATTAAGGACGGGTTTCCTGATAGGAATGCCTGATCCAGAAGAGAGAATGAGGATCCGGGACGTACGGAGATGAGCCTATCCACCCTAAAACCGATCGAAAACGGAATCGATTTAGAATACGGAAAGCCTAGATTACAGGGAGCTTCGATTTGAAAGTTTAAATTTCTAAGATCCAAATAAATCGTTTTAATCGATCCATCGGAGATTCTCTTTACGGAAAAATTTAACACTATTTTGTTATATACTCCGTATATATGATAGAGAATTCCGAAAGGAACGTCCGGAAACCCGGAAAGAGATTGGGAACGAACCGGGCCTGTGGGAATCGAATCGTTTAACGAGGAAATATCTCCAGCAGGAAAATTGCCCGTTATTCCGTAAGTGCGCGAATAATTCGATCCGGCAGGGATATCGGAATTTGTGTTCGGATCCGACGAATGCATATTCTTAGGAGTTCCGATCTCATCCTCGTAATTTCGTTTTTGATTCGATAGAGAGCTTCGAGAAAACGAGAATAATCTGTTTGGACTCGGACCGATGAGTAAGTAAAGTTGACCTAATTCCACTGAATTTGAATCGATTGTGATCTCATAGGAATCGATCGGCGTGGAGATCGTAAATTTTCCTAGATCCGAATCGGCTTGATCATCTGAATAATAGATTACGGGAAGAACCGGAGTTTTTTGAGAATCTATTATTCTTACAATAGCTTGTAATACCGTTTCTTTCTCTTTTGTCGAATTACCTATAGTCCCGAATGTACATCCGATATAAAAAGGAAGCTGAATCAAAACGAAGAATCGTTTTACATGGCACCCCATACTAGAAGGGATCCTGAAATTTGCGATTTTGAATAAAATTCGTATCCGTTAAACTTTTTAAGAATTCTACTAGGTCTGCTTTTTCGGATTCGGTTAAAGAAAAACTTCGCACGAGCGAATCTCGATTCGGGTTCGTTCGGCCGTCACCTGAGCCTCCGTTTGCATAATGATTTACGACCGATATGAGATCCGGTATGGAACCGTCATGCATATACGGCGCCGTTAACTCTACGTTTCTTAAAGAAGGTGCCCTGAATTTTCCTTTGTCATTCGTCTTTGAAGTGAACTCATAAAGTCCTCCGTTCGGAGCTTGATATCGGGATGAATCTAAACCGTTGTTATGGACCGTGAATTCTTCGAAAACGGTCTCCGAATGAAGAACCGTGTCCGTAAAATTGAACCCGGCGTGACAATGAAAACATTCGGCGCGTTCTCCGAAAAAAAGATTTTTGCCTCGAATGGCTGATGCACTAAGTGCGTTTAAATGCCCAGCATTATATTTGTCGTATGGAGAGTCGCCTGAGAGCAGTGTCCGTTCAAAGCTGGCGATCGCAAAAATGACACTCTTTAAAGAAATAGGATCCGAGTCCGCGGGAAATGCCGCTTGAAATAAATCGCGATAAAGCGGATCTTCCTTTAGTCTTCCGAGGAGTTCTTCTTCCCTGTTTCTCATTCCCAGCTCTACCGGACTATCTCCAAAAATGGGAATCGGGATTTGGTCTTCCAATTTTACGAGTAAAGGATTCGCCCAAGTCTGCCTTACATTATAAGCGATGTTTGATAGGTGCTGCGCGTTCCTCGGATGTTGTTGTCCGGTCGATCCTACGGAAACCGCTAACCCGTCCGTAAATGCCTTCGACGGTTGATGACAACTTCCGCAGGATTGAGTTCTGTTTGCGGAAAGTCTTTTATCGAAGAATAGAAAACGACCGAGCGTTACTTTTTCTTCCGACATCGGGTTTTCCTCGGGGACCTTAGGCGTTGGAAATCCGGCAGGAAGATTCCAGGCGTAGCCTAATTCTCTTTTTCCGAACAAAGCAATCGAGACGAGAGTCGATTGAAGCGAAGGATTTTTCTTTTTCGATTCTATTCCCAGTTCGGAGCATGATTGCACTAGTAGGGCTATGCTAAATAAACATTGATATTTCATAATGATGATCCGCGACTGCTCCTGCCTCCGGACAATCCGAAGAAGAAGCAGGTCATTCTTATTCGTTCGAGATCGAAAAAACCGATTGAGTTCCGGACAAGTTTCCGGTGGAAGGATCGATTCCTAGGTTTGCAAATAGAGAGACGCAACTTGCCGAACTCTCGGAATGACAGGAAACGTTTCCAGAGCGGATATCCCAACCGTTGACGAGAGCCTTGAGGTCCAATTTTACCGATTGAGTCATGGGATTATATCCTCCGGCAGGCTGCAGATCGATGACAGCTCGGTTCGGTCTAGAACAGGCGTAAGGCGCCGACATGGAACATCCCCCCGAACCCAAATGAAAAACGGCAGTATTTCCGTTTGCGGTCGGGTCGTGGGAAACGAATTCGGCGACTAAAAAGCGATAACCCATCGCCCAGCTCCATGCTAATCCGCTGACGTTTAAAGGGCTGTTCGCGAGAGCAGGATTCTGGTGATTGAATTCTTCAGGAACTCCGACTTCAAATCGAATACCTTTATAAAGCTTATTAGGTAGCGGGATTTTAATAAGCGAATTCATATCAGTCGTACCAATACAGTCTCCCGAGAGATTCTCAAAATCCAGCAGGGTAACGAATGTGTTCTGCCATTTCCCGTCCGCCGTCAATGTCGGTTTCGTTTCGGAACCGTCCGCTTCGATCAACGTCAGATTCGAAACGTAAAGCCTAAGATCTTTGAGGCTGATCGGCATAATTTCCGCAATATGAAAAGTCCGCACGATTCCTTCTGAAAACGATTCGGTTGCGTTTGTCTTAAAAGCTGCATGACCTGAAATATCTTTACCGCATTGTAATAGGCTGGACCCTGCCATCGCCTTAAAATGTATTCCTGGGAGAGAACTGCTCGCGAGTATCCCCGCGAGCAGTAAAGGCATATTTGATTTTTCCGTGTTTCCGTTACAATTGCCTAAGAATGTAACGGACGATGTTAAAAGTAGCGCACGTATCGTTGTTTTTAAAAAGAACATTATAATCTCCTAATGCATTCCGGACCCAAGATAGAATCGGATCGCGAAATCATATGCCACCTAATGTTTATTAGATGGAGTAGCTATGCGTCGGCGCATAAGCAGCCGACGGGTTGTTTGGAGGGAGATATCAGTAGAAACTAGGGGGTCGTTCGATATCGGTTGAAAGGTCGATACCGGAAGTTCTGGTTTGGAAGGATACGATGTTCGATTCTTCCAGATTAGGGAAAAATCCGATGGTATCTAGAGCAAGTATCTGCGTGACAAGAGTTCCGGTAAATAACGAAACCTTGTCCTTTGCTTTTGCACAGGAACATTTATGGGCTTCTCCCACTTCGGCGGATTGGCAATCAGGTAAAGGATGGTTCGTTTCGTTTGTATGTATAGGGGAAGAGTCGGCGGTTGCTAACTTAGTTTTGAATGATAAATCTTCTACAGTCGCATGAGTCTCTTTTTTACTACCATGATTACATTCGCAAAGTTTAATTTCGCCGGCGAGGATTCCACCGAACCACCCGCTACCGAAAACTAGGCTATGAAATAGAAAGCAATGGATTAATACTAAGGTAATTCCCTTCATTGCAAAGAAATCTTAAGACGATTCAGGACGGATCTAAGTCCTTCGCTGGTTTTGATTTCAACCGGAATCCCACGGGATTTAAGTTCCGCGAGAAGCTTAAGAATTCGGTTCAGAATAAGCGATGGAATTGCAACCACGCTTTCCAAATCCAGCTCGACCGATTTCGGTTGTACGTCCTGGATTTTATTCAAAATCAGAGCAATTTCTTCAGTTTCGACAGAACATACGTTCCGTACAAAGACTACTCTAAACCGATTTTTGTCGGGATATACGTGAGACTCTGTAAACTGGATAGCTGAAGAAGTCATAAATTTTAACCAAAATTTCCCGTATAAGGCTAATCGGGAAACTAAAAAACGAAAGCCTTTTTCGGTGAGAACTGTAAAAAAGGAATCGTAGGCCTCTACAAGGCTTTTAGAAAAAAGTTTTCACACGAATGCCAGTCCATAAAAAACCAGAGCCTATACTTGCTCGTAAGAGAGTTCTAATCTCATGGATTGGTTGCATTGTTACGGTTTCATTTTTATTTTCTTTCCTTTCCTATTATCCGCTTTCGTTTCGATTCCCGATCATCGGCTGCGCGTTTCTTTGGATAGGAATTTGTTTTTTGAAACCGATGTTCGGTTTGTTTGTTCTGTTTGCCGTTCTTCCTCTGTTTGGAAATCATCCAGGCGGACGCTTTATGGAAATCATGGATTTTCTATTGCTCACTTGGCTTTGCGGAGCATATTATAACGCGAAGCGAGCGGATACTCGCATTCTTATTTTTTTTAAAAGCGTGGGAGGAATGTTATCAGGTGGATTCGTTTTTGCCGGCCTCCTTGGATTATTTTTCCAACCGGACATTTTAAGAGACTGGGAGCACTATCGAATTAACCCTTTTTTCTTTTTTCGTTCGGGTGAATTGGAGCCCATGTATCCCTTAAAAATGATACTCGTAACGATTTCCATTTATCTCTTATTCGTGCTAGCCGGGGCATTGAATCGAGAGAAGGGCGGTTTTAGAATTCCGACTATCGTATTCGGCGGACTACTGACAGGCTTTACCGTAGCTTTCATTCTCGGCTACCTGGAATTCATTTTTCCTCAAGTAACCGGCTGGCTTGATTTCTATCACATTTGGCTGGGGGGGTACGTTGACCGAAACGTTCCTCATTCCGTAACTCCTTTCCACTTATCTGATGGTCGAAGCGTTCAATCTTTTTTTTGGAATAGAAGTTGGTATGCGATGTATTTAATCGCATGCCTTCCGTTTGCGGCTTTGTATTTAACGGTTTTCTTTCGTAAACGACGATTTGAGGTGTTCGGATATAATATTTCGTTTTTATTAATTTCCTGTTTGGTATCAGGTTTTGGATTCACTTTAGTTCTCGTCGGCGCTCGTGGGGCGGCTCTAGCTTTCGGCGTTACCGTCTTTAGTTTTCTATCCATAACCGTCCTTTCTTTGACAAAAAACGGCGTATTCGCCCGAACGTTCCCTTTACGAACAACTCTCGTCCTGCTCTGTCTAGCATTATTATTTCCTTTTCTTTTTGCTAAGGGTTTCGGATTTCCTTCCGGGGGGGAAGAGCGAAAAGAACTATACTCCGCAGGTATTTTGCTTTCTTCTTATTCTCCGATTTTTGGCGGGGGGATGGAGTCTTACGCTTGGGGAAACGAGCATTTTTTAAAAGGGATCGGTAAAGGAACTAGATTACATTCTTCTCATAATCAATTCTTGCAAGTTTTGTCGGGAGAAGGAATCTTCGGGTTATTTTTCTTCTGTGCGATATGGGGAATCGCGATCTTTCGCGGGATTCGTTTTTCACTAAAGAAAAAGGGGTTAATTCACCGAGTAATAATATCGTCTCTTTTAGGAATTTTTGCATATAGCTGGCTGCAGGAATGGTTTTTCTTGAGAGCTATACAAATTCCTTTTTGGATATTGATATTATCAATGATAGGTAAGCGAAGAACGAAGATTAGCGAATTCAAATTTATCATATTTGTATTTTGCGGACTGCTAGTCGCAGCCATTTACTTTTCCGGCAAAAAAACCACCCGATACGGGACTTTTTTTCCGCCGGATCGAACGGGTGAATCGTATATATTAGAAGGGTCCGGATGGATGAAAATATCGGCGCCCGGAAAGATGATCTTGGAAGCCGATTTTCCTTTTTTACAAGAAGCTTCGAATCAAAAAAGGATTTTAAAATTTTCTAATAATGGTTTCGAGGAGCGGATAATCAGTCTCGAGCCTGGGATGAAGTTGGAGTTTCCGATTTTCCCGGGAGAATTGAGCTGGATCTGCCAGGTCGAGCACGGAACTGGAATCGACGAGCGGAGAAATTTTTTTCAAAGACTTTTATCCAAACAGGTGGAAGATCCGGAGCCGAGAAAAATCTGCCTTAAATTTTCCACGACTCCATAGCGTTTTCGATTGGCCGGAATTTAAATCGAGATTCCCACGTAGTTTAGGGAATTTTCGTTTTATTCCATTGAATGATTCCCGCGTCCTCTAATTGACAGGATTTATAAATGATGTAAGAACCCAGATCGATCGGCTGAGGGGCGGAGTTGCAAGTAGCGTAAAGTTGAACTGCTTGAGCGTATTGAATATCAAACGTAACTCCTATATTTCGAATCGTTGAAGTACATTTGTCGAGAGAAGCTTGCGTATAAATTTTGGTATCTTGGATCGTAAAATTTCTCACTTTAGCGAAGAAATCCTTTAGCACAAGCGCATCGAAACCGCTTAATCGAGTGGATCTGGTTCCTCCATAATTGGTGCAACTCGGAGGATTGAGTAGCAGAGGATAGACCTGCGCGACAAAGAGGTCGTTCTCGTCACTCACTGCTTCCTTAATTTTTAATTTTGCGTCGGACCCTCTGACTCCGCCGGGGCCGGCATACCCGAGATTATTGCAATTTATCGAAACGAAAAATATCAGCAGAATCGTAAGTAGCGGGACGGATCGTTTTAATGACATCGCAATAGTTCTCCAAAAATATGTTGTTCTGATCGGTTGCCTGCGGGTAAGATCAGAATTCAGAATCCAAAACTTTGTCAAAAAATTGCCAGAATTTACCCGAGAATCAATTCATTTTCGATAGCGAATCGATTGTTTTTTCGCAATACTGCGATTTCGGGAGCGATACCATTATTATAGTTCGGAGAGGGATTTTACATATTTCGCCGATACTGTCCGCCCACTTCATAAAGAGCCTGGGTCATTTGTCCAAGAGAGCATACTTTGGAAGCTTCCATTAACTGATCGAAGCTGTTTCGATCTTCGATGCAAGCATCTTGCAGTTTTCGTAATGCTTCAGGAGCCTCGTCCCGATTTCTTTCTTGGAATTTACGCAGTTGAGTGATTTGGGCCTTCTTTTCCTCGTCGGTAGAGCGAATAATTTCATCGGGAAGGATCGTAGGCGAACCGTCCTTTCCCAAAAACGTATTTACTCCGATTACCGGAATATCTCCGGTATGCTTTAAATGTTCGTAATGTAAAGATTCTTCCTGAATTTTATTCCTTTGGTACATCCTTTCCATCGCACCCAATACCCCTCCTCGTTCCGAAATTCTGCGGAATTCGGTTAATATCGCCTGCTCCACTAGATCGGACAAATCGTCGATTATGAAGGAACCTTGTAGAGGATTCTCATTCTTGGCCAGGCCCAATTCTCGATTGATGATCAATTGAATCGCCATCGCCCGTCGAACGGAGTCTTCGGTCGGAGTGGTTATCGCCTCGTCATAGGCGTTGGTATGAAGGCTATTGCAATTATCATAAATCGCGTACAATGCTTGAAGAGTCGTTCGGATATCGTTAAACGCTATTTCCTGCGCATGCAAAGAACGTCCGGAGGTTTGAATATGGTATTTCAACATTTGAGATCGTTCACCGGCTCCGTATTTGTTCTTCATACTCTTTGCCCAAATTTTTCGAGCGACCCGACCGATCACGGCGTATTCCGCGTCTATTCCGTTGGAAAAAAAGAAGGAAAGATTAGGAGCGAAGTCGTCTATCTTCATCCCTCTCGAAAGATAATATTCAACATACGTAAAACCGTTCGCTAACGTGAATGCGACCTGAGTGATCGGATTTGCGCCAGCCTCGGCTATATGATATCCCGATATCGAAACCGAATAGAAATTGCGGACCTTGTTCCGAATGAAATTTTCCTGAATGTCTCCCATCAGTTTTAGGGCGAATTCAGTGGAGAAAATGCATGTATTTTGGGCTTGGTCTTCCTTTAGAATATCCGCTTGAACCGTACCTCTTACGGTAGTTAACGTTTCGGCTTTGAGCTTTTCGTAAATTTCTTTGCTTAAGACTTGATCTCCCGTGACTCCCAATAACAGGAGACCTAGTCCGTCGTTACCCTTAGGAATTTCACCTTTGTAAACGGGTGTTGGAACTCCTTTCATTCGGTAAATCGCCTGAATTTTCTCTTGGATTTCCTTAGTTTTCCCTTCGGATCGAATGTATTTTTCGCAGGATTGATCGACAGCAGCGTTTAGAAAAAAAGATAAAAGCATAGGAGCCGGGCCGTTGATCGTCATCGAAACGGAAGTGCTCGGTTTGCATAAATCGAATCCCGAATAGAGTTTCTTTGCGTCGTCTAACGTTGCAATGCTGACCCCGGAGTTCCCGATTTTTCCGTAAATATCGGGTCTCTCTCCCGGATCTTCTCCGTATAGAGTCACTGAGTCAAAGGCCGTGCTCAATCTTTGCGCGGGCATTCCTAAGCTGACGTAATGGAATCTTGCATTTGTGCGTTCGGGACCGCCTTCTCCCGCGAACATTCGAGTCGGGTCTTCTCCAGTTCGTTTAAACGGAAAAACTCCGGCAGCGAAAGGGAATTCCCCCGGAAAATTCTCCTTATAAGACCAGCGAACGATTTCTCCCCAATTTCGAAACTTCGGAACTGCTACTTTCGGGATATCGATATTACTTAAAGATTTTGTAAAGTTAGGAACTTTAATTTCCTTATCGCGGACTGAATACGTAAAGAAATCGCCGGAGTATTTGCCGATTTTTGTCTCCCAATTACGCAATAGGTCTCTTGTCTCGGAACGAAGCTGCGCTTCCTTCTCATGAAATTCTTTCTCGAGATCGGCGGTATTCTTTCCTCTTTCTCGGAGAACTTCGATCGCCCCCTGGATTCTATATAAGACTTCGGCTAACGAGGCCTCTTTTTCCGCAAAGGAATCGTATTTCTCGCATTCCTCTGCGATTTCGGAAAGATAACGGTGTCGCTCCGGGGGGATAATATGAATTTTTTGACTGGTTTCCTTCGTGATCGAGAAAGCGGAGTTCCAGCCCAAATCGAATTTCGAATTCAATGCGCTTATTAACGCTGCATACAAATTATTCGTTCCAGGATCGTTGAATTGAGACGCGATGGTTCCGTAGACAGGCATTTCATCAGGAGATTTTTCAAAAAGTTTTCGAGATCGTTGGAACTGCTTTTGGACATCCCTAATTGCATCCTGAGCTCCTCGCTTATCGCATTTATTTACGGAGATGAGATCGGCGTAATCGATCATATCTATTTTTTCCAGTTGGGTCGCCGCTCCGAATTCGGGAGTCATCACGTATAAGCTGATATCCGCAACTTCGGTGATCTCGGAATCGCTTTGACCGATTCCGGCGGTTTCAACGATGATTAAATCGAATTCTGAACTTCTTAGAATTTCCAGACTCTTTTTCACATTTTTATTTAAAGCTATATTCGCTTCTCTGGTTGCGAAGGACCTCATATAGACGTTCGGATGAGAAATGGAATTCATGCGAATTCTATCTCCTAATAGGGCTCCGCCCGTCTTTCTTTTAGAAGGATCGACCGAAACGACTGCGATCGTCTTGTTCGGAAAATCCTGTATGAATCGACGGACGAGTTCGTCCGTAAGGGAGGATTTTCCCGCGCCGCCTGTCCCGGTGATTCCGACAACAGGAATTACGCGAGATGGGGGAGGGAAATCCAACTTTCCACCGCTAGGAATATCCTCGTTATTTTTACTCGTAATACTTTCGACTAAGGAAATGGATTGGGCGATGGCGATAGGGTTTCGAGTTCTTAAGGCGCCATGAAGATCTCCGTTGAAGGTCAAAGGTGGAAGAAAATCGGATTTTGTCAGAAGATCGTTGATCATGCCTTGAAGTCCCAAAGCTCTACCGTCATCCGGAGAATAAATTTTAGAGACTCCGTATGCTTCCAGTTCTTGGATTTCCTGCGGAAGAATAGTGCCTCCTCCTCCTCCGAACACTTTGATATGGCCGGCTCCTCTTTCCTTTAATAAATCGATCATGTATTTGAAATATTCTACGTGACCGCCTTGGTAACTCGTAACGGCGATTCCTTGTACGTCCTCTTGGATAGCGCATTCCACAATTTCTTTTACGGATCTATTATGCCCTAGGTGAACGACTTCCACGCCGGAAGATTGTAGCATTCGTCTCATGATATTGATGGAAGCGTCGTGTCCGTCAAAAAGAGACGCCGCAGTGACGAACTTTAGTTTATGTTTAGGTTGGTATGCTTGCGCTTCCATTTCAAAAATCTCCTATGAATGCACTTCGCTCGATTCGTCGTCGCTACGACGACATCCCGATAAATCGGCTACCCGTCGTTCGAGTTCTTCGGTTAATAATTTTGCTGCTCGTTTTAAAGGTTCTTTGGGGAATTCGGATGGAGGTATCGGTTTTCCAATTTTATAAATTATCTTCGTTTTAAATACTCTGCCGCTTAAAAACGAATCTAATTTAGTCATTCTCCAAGCTCCTTGAATTCCAGAAGGAATTATCGGCACACCCGCTTGGATTGCGATTTTTGCCGCCAAGGCTTTGAACGCGCCGAGTTTCCCGTCTTCGGACCTTGTGCCCTCGGGATAAACGGATACCAATTCTCCTTTTGAAATAATATCCACCATGTACTTTTCGAGGTCTTCATAATATTTTGCGGCAGATTTAGAATCGGTTATATTATGCGCTCTTAAAATAGGAACTCCACCCCAATTTATCAACGTTTTTCCCTGATAACTGCCGATCGTATTCAACGTGGCATGAAGTCCGGTTTTTATTAGGCTTAGCGGAAAATTATCAAAAGCGGGGCTCTTGAGCAGTTCTATCATGGATTCTTGAGGATGAAAGAGTTCGTATTTTCCCAAGTAAACGATCTTCCTGGTAACGGAAGTTCCCTGAACGATCACATCAAGATTATCCGTATGATTCGAAATGATCACTCCTCCACCCGAGGCGGGGATATTTTCAACTCCTTGTACCTCTACGTCGTAGATCAAGTGAAGGAATCCTTTTAAAAAAAGTCTGGCATATTCCCTCGGAATAAGAAATAAACTCTCCAATTCTCCTAATTTCGGCGCGGCTTCGTCCATGAAAATCCTATCTATGCTAAATTCAAACTTTGGAATGTCGTCAGCAATCCTCGAAACGATCATCAAGCGAAGTTAACGACTGTTCGCTTTGCGATCTTCCTTTGATTCATGCTACTCCCATGCATACATTACATCAACTTGGATTTTATTTTTGCTCGGACAATTGTACTAGGTTTCGACGGTTAATCTACCAGTCGTTCGGAATCAATTCGAAGAGAGTAAACTTTGTCGTTGAAAAACCTTTGCTGAGAACTGGACATTTCTTAGGCTGGTCGCATGGACTGGAAGACTTCCGTATTAAACAGTGCGATTTTTAGTAATGCTCCTTTGGAAGCGCTTCACGGAATCGGGTTAAACTCGATCTTGGGTCCGCTATCCTTACTCTTTCATTATTTGGGTTCGACGGCTTTCTTCATGGCCTTGGTCTCGTTCACCTACTTGTGCTTGGATCGCAAGGTCGGAATTCGAATGGCGTTAGGATTGATGGTCGCAGGTATTATTAACGGAACTTGTAAAGCGTTATTGGAATTTCCTCGGCCTATCGGTTTACCTTTTTCAGCCGAGCTCGGCCTTTCGGAGCCTTCTTTCGGATTCCCTTCCGGACACGTTCAAACTGCAGTTGTTTTGTACGGCACGTTGTTTTTGCATTTTAAAGTTCGATGGTTTAAAGGAATTTTACCGGCTCTCATTCTGCTTATGCCCATCGCTCGGATGTATGCAGGGTTACATTTTCTAGGAGATGTGATCGGCGGCTTTATATTAGGTCTTTTGCTTCTTTTTGGATTAGAATTTTGGTTCAAGAAGAATCGGAATCTACTCGAGGCGAATTTTTCGGACGGTAAGGCGCTTTCATCCAACCGTTTGAAATCTTATATAATTCTAATTATCGCTATCACGATACCGAGTGTTCTTTTAATGGAAGGGTCAAGAGTGGATCGATCGTATCATTCTTGGGAAGTGGTCGTCTCTTCCGCAGGAGCTTTAGCGGGATTCGGAATCGGGATCGTTTCCAATCGTTCAACCGGGCTAGACTGGAATGCAAGCGCTAATTGGATGTCATTTCTAGTGAGAATCGGAATCACCCTGCTTGGTATTTTAGTATTTTTCATTTTCTTGGGAGAACTCTTCAAAGTTCTTTTGCCGGAAAATCCGGTTGCCAGATACGTAAGGTATGGGATCGTATGCTACTATATTAGCCACGTTTCTCCCTTTCTCTTAAAGAGGATCAAAGGAGGAATTTACTTACTTTAACGAATGTCCCGACTATCGGATACCTTGAAAGTTTTTCCGGAGGCGATTAGCCGCCTCCGCACTTCGGGGTTCTTACGCTCCTTTTTTTCGGTAGGCGGCTCCAAGGTCCTTGCATCCCTCTTAAATTTCGTATTTATGGTCTACTCGGTTCGAATACTGAGTAAGAATGAAAACGGTATTTTCCAGTACTATTCCGGATTTTTGCCGATTTTGCTTGCCGTCGCTGAATTCGGATTGCCGACCGCACTGGTTAAATATCTTTCTCCATTGACGGAAGATAAGAAAAAAATCGGAATCTTATTAGCTTCGTCCTTATGGATTAAATGGGGCGCCTTTGCCGCGTTAGCCGTCATCTCAGGTGTGGCCGGCATTCTACTTCACGAAAATGCATTAGTGGTCTTTTTGCTAGTATTCGGAAGTTTTGTACTTTCGTTTAATACGTATTTCGAGAGTATTTTCGTCTCTTTCGGACAGTATCAATCCCTTTCACTCTGGTATCCTCTCCCCAATCTTTTTCGGTTAACGATATTGTACTTTGCCGATCAGTTTACGGATCGAGCATTAAATAATCTAGATATACTTGGGATTTTCACTTTCGCGCCTGCTCTAACCATCGTACTTTTCTTTTTTCTATTTCCGAGAGAAAAGCTAAACTGGGTCGGTGAAAAAGAAGAGATAAGGATTCAGACTAGAGAACTGGCCTCCTTTAACAGGTACGCTTTTTTAGCATCCTTGTTTGCGATCGTGTCGGACAGAATGGAACTATTCTTTCTGAATCGGTATCATTCCAACGAAGCCGTCGCATCGTACGGAACCGCTTTGCAGCCTTTCAGCGGATTCGTAATTCTTTTTTCGGTTCTGAACTCGATGATCTATCCGAAGCTTTCCAGGCTGACTGAAAACGGTGAGTTCGCAAAATTTCTAGGTAAATCGATTCTAATGGCTGGCGGATTAGCTCTGCTTCTCGGACCTTGGGTCCTGCTTTCTGATTGGGTGTTCGCGGCCCTGTTTTCAGGTAAGTATCCCGAATCCGTCCCGGTTTTTCAACTATTGTACCCGAATTATCTCTTACAATTGGTCTTTTCGCCCTTGGGAATGGCGCTCTTTGCATTGGGCCAGCCGAGAATGTTAGCTCTTCTTGCACTAGTCAGATTGGTTTCAGGTTTGGTACTGGATAATTTATTAATCCCGGAATATGGACCCATGGGAGCTGCCAGCGCGTTCTTCTTGGGACAGATTCCTTCCTGGCTTCTTTTAAGCGGATATTTTTTGGCCTATTACCGGCCGTCGAGTAAGTGAGTATTCTTAGGTATATTCAATTTTTATCTTGTAGTTTGCTCGTAATCGCATGGACCAATACGAGTGCGGATTCGTATCCTAAGTACCGACTGGACGACGCCTCCCTTTTATCGGATGGAAATATTCGAGTTCGTTCCCTCGGACGTTCCGCACAAACGCTGGAAGATTCTCCTAAATATCGAACCGGGTCCGGCTTTTATACTTCCCTGTATTTGTCCGGTAGAGGGTTTTCTCAGAAAGGCGGGGTTCAATCGGACGCGGCCGCAAAAACGTCTTCGAAAGCCTCACTAAGTCCCGAGTTCGGTTGGATCGGTAAATCGACGGCTTGGGAAGGCCAATTTCTCGTATCTCCGTATCTTACTTATATGGTAAAGGACGATTCGCAAACCAAGGTTTATCGCCTAACGGATGGAGAGGCGATCGGCTCTCTTTCCATGCGACTCTCCGGAATCGCCTTTCGAGCGGAAGGTGGGCGAGGGTTTCAACGATTAGATAGCGCGGGTTTTCTTTTTGCGAGTATTGCCAATTATGCGGAATTCGGTTGGTCGGTTCCTTCTTGGAAAATACGAGGAAGCTTTATCGGGTTGGAATTCCAATCGCAGTTTTCCTATTTACCTAGAGATACGTCTCAATCTCCGCTCCAGGTAAAAGGTGGGGATTTTTTATGGGAGCCGGAACGTATTATAAAATCCTTACGATTTTTTTATTACCAATATACCGAACCGAGACAGGACCCGGTTAGAGCGAGTTATTTTCAAACGGCGGAACCGTTCCGCGCTTACGGGTTTTTTAGATATTCCGGAATCGAATGGGATTTTTTGAAATTTAAAGAATTTAAATTCGACGGCTCTGCCTTTCATGTGGAAGGTCGGAGAGAAAACGGAACGGATGCATTTAACTCTTACGACACGCGTCAAGCAACGAATGCTTGGTTGGCAACGCTTTCCGGAACGCTCGAGTTGGAATCTTACTCCGTTTTTGCAAGAGCATTGTATGCGACAAAGGACAGTACGTTCAGAACGGATCATAATTCGAACGGATTTGCAGGAATTAAAGGCGACCCGAGGGGATTTCTGGCTCCGGTATCGATTTTACTATTGCGGGACTTTCAAGCCAAGCAAGACTCTCCTTTTTACGGAATAGATTCCATTCGAACGCCGAATTATGAAAATTCGGGAATGCAGTATTACCAAACGGGTATCCGGAAGGAATTGGATGGCGGCTGGAGCGCGACTTTGGCTACCGGGATCGGAATTTCTTATATCGGTCGCGGCCTCGAATTGATCGCGGCAGGTGGATGGAAGGGGGAACTCGGTTATTTTTTGTTAGGTGCTGCGTACGCATGGGTTAAACCAGGCCAAGACGAATCTTATATTCTGGACGAGATTAGAAGACCTATTGCGATGCGCGAATATTTTAGATGGTATGCAAGCGCCGGTTTAAGGTTTTAACTCTTAACGGTGACCGGAGCCTGTAATTTCTTAACGAAAGTGACTCGATTGCCCTTTCCGTTATATTCCAAAGAATCGACGTTCATTCGAACTAAAAAGATTCCCCGTCCGGATAATTGACTTGCATTAGGATCGTTTACAGGATCGGGGACTCGATCCGGATCGAAGCCTTCCCCTTTATCTTCCAAGATGACGGTTACTTGTTTGTCGTCGTAATGCACTTCCACTTCGATCCATTCTTCCTTGGATTCGCAGATATTGTCCACGTAGGAAAAGTAATCGTTTTCCTTAAACATCAATTCCTGTTTTTGATGATAGGAAATTCTGGCACAGCCGTGCTCTATGGCGTTTCCGACTAATTCATAAAGGGAAACCTTGAGAGAAAGAAGGTCGTCGCTATGAAGTCCCGGTAAATGAGAGATGGATCGCAGAATTAAATGAACATATTGATTAAGATTTCCTAATCTAGGAATTAACGCGAATTTTTGTTTGGATTCCCGAACCTGAAAAAATCGTTTATCTACTAAATCTTTTCCCGCGTAAAAAAGATTTCGGAATCGAAGTAGGGAATATCGGATCGCTTCCATTCGAAACGGTTTTAGAAAAAAATCCACCGCTCCCAATCGAAGCGCGTTGATGGAGATTTGAATGTCCTGGTTTCCCGTAATGACTATAAACGGCGTTTCCACTCCTTTTTCTCGGAGCTTAGTTATTAACTCTATTCCGTTCATTCGAGGAAGACGGATATCCGTAATGATAAGATCGAAAGCGTCCGAGTCGGCGATTTCCAGAGCCTGCTCGGCGGTTCCTGCAAGCGTGAGTTCATACTCGCTACCGAAGATTTCCTGGAATAAATCCCGGATAACCTCCTCATCATCTACGAAAAGGATTTTCATGGAAAGTTCCGAATCCAAAGAAAATCCGGGGATAGAGACTAAGTCAAGAATTTTGTCAATCGACGTTATCTAAGGCGTCCAAAGAATATAAGGATTTTATACGCGTATCGAGTTCTTTTGCTTCGTCTTTTCCGAAAACCACGATTCGATTCCCCGAAAACCGAAAAACGTAAAAATCATCCTTGGTATCCCGCATTAAGGCTTTTAGGCCCTCGATAGAATCAACCGTTTTGTCATTTACCGACTCTAGAATAAGATCTTGGAATTCTTGGTAAGAACGATTTTTTTCATCCGGAAACGTTCTGGAAAGTAGGACGATTCTTCTTTTTTCCGGATGAAGTTTTCGAGAAAAACTGTCCGCCAAATAAACTAATTTTCGTTCTGCGGAAGATTTATATTTTTCGCCAAATTCTTTCAGGTATGCGCGAGTGAGTTCCGTAAATAAGAGACCGCCTGAAATTAAATATCTAGGCGCGCCTTTGTCGATTCGTTCGGGAATTAGAAATGAATCTTCGCTGTACGGTTTTAAACGATAGATTACTTCTCTTCGACGTCCGTCTCGATACAAAACCAAATCCACGGAATCTCCGGCATTCAGTGCCCTTCCATGTCGAGTAAGAATAAGGTCGTACAGACGCTGTTTATCTTTGGAAGCAACCGGAATTCCGTCGATGGAAAGAATTGCGTCTCCGGGAAATAAATTGTGCATCGGGCCTATCCCGGGAAGGACTTCCGATACGACCACACCCACACTTCCTTTAGGAAAATAATAGTTCTCCTCGGCCGGAGTCAGACTCGTGTCCGCCACAAACCCCGGGTGAGGGAAGGGAGAACCGGACGAATACCGGTGAGCGTAGAATCTGCGGAGTAGATCCGAACCTGCATTCCAAAAACCGTCGGTGAATCCGCATACGACACCGTGCGAGAAGAGAAATTTTCTTACGGATTCGCCTTCATCTCGCTTAGCAATTTTGGTTAACGGAAGCAAAGCTTTGGAATTGTCCAAACTTCCCCATTCTTGATTCGTAAAGTACGAGCCGCAAACTTTTGATCCGTGATGAAGGTGCTCCAGGTGAGAAATAGGGATTCTTTTTCTGGATCTTCCGGTGTCTTCGGGAAGAATGAGAATTCCTAAACCGGTTTCCACATCCACCTTTTCAAAGTAAGCCTTGCGACCTGCCGATTCGTCCGGATGGAGTTCCGCAAAAAGAGGGATATCCCCCGGTTTCAGAAGAGCTAAGGCTGTTCGTTCATCGATCCGGATTGCGGGAATCCGTTTTTGAAACGGGATTCCTTTTTGAAAGGGATTATGGTGAGAGTATTTTCTGAAATGCACTAAAACCGAGAATTCACCGCTCGATTTCGCTTCGATTAAGAGGGTGGGGATAAAAAACAGAATTAGAAAAGTATAAGCGGATCGTAAAACAAGGCAAAGTCTCATTTTCCCTCCTTGCTTCCGTCCGGACGCACATCGAATCGTTTTTTGACTCTGGCATCGATCGTTCGGATAGTTTTCGCGTCCAATATCATCGGTAAACCGACTCCGCGAAATTTTAATACGATCGTGCCGTCCGAATACTTCTTCCATAATTCTTTAAAGTCCGCTAAATCGGCCGGAGTCTTTCCGTTGATCGATTCTAAAATCTTAAATCGATAGGATAGATATTTCGAATTTAAAGGGTCGGGAAAAAGGGTAGTGAGAATCAGGTCCCGTTCCGTAAATCGGAAGAGCTCATCCTGAATATAATAACTATAATGATAACGTAATGCGGCTTCGATCCTTTGGCTTTCCTTACCGAATAAGGCCCGATTTACCGATTGGAACATCAGCCCGCCGCCTACGAAACTTTTAGAATCCCTATCCCGATACATGTCTAAAGATTTGGTTTTCTTTAATTGGGTGGGAACCTTGAAGTGTTTGCCGTTTCGGTAGAAGAAAAGCGTTAGCGTTTCTCCGATAAAATGCGGCTCTATCAAATCAACGACCGTTCTCCCGGTAAATTCCAAAAGGCCTCCCTCGTTATTCAAGAAAGCGTCGTCTATTTTATATAAGAAATCATCCTGCTTTAAAACCTCCGAGAAGGAAGAGTCGGGATAGACTTTATTGATTAGGATTCCCTGCAAACCTGCGGGGACTTTAAGATATTGTTTTAAAGAATCCGAATTTCCGTTTTGAAAAGTGAATCCTGCATACGGAAAGCCGTCGTAAGAACCGTCTTGAACGTCTTTTAAAAAATGGAGAACGATTTCCGGAGGAATAAGATATGCCGTGTTCCCTTGTAGTTGGCTGACTTCGAAAGTGATTCCCGCTACCTGTCCGTTTTGGATGGCAGGTCCGCCCGAATAACCCGGAAGAATATTTGCAGTGACTCGAATGACCTTCCTATAATCAAGACCAGTAAACGAATATCGAAGCCGCTCGACTCGATTCACTACGCCGTTTTCTAGAGTAAGATTCTCGTCGCCTTCAGGGTAGCCGAGCATCAATAAATTGCTTCCTAGGGACGGGGATTCCTCCGCAATTTCTAAAGGTTCGATTCCCATAAAAAATTCGTCGTCTTCAACTTTCAATAGCGCGAGATCGCAATCGAAACCTAAAAACTCCACTTGAGCATCGTAGTATTTACCGCTATTATAATGTTTTACTTTTAAGAATTTGGATTCAGCCACTACGTGAGCGTTCGTTAGAATTCTATTCCCCTGTATGATGAAACCCGAACCCACGTCTTTTGATAAATCCTGATCACCGAACTCGAGAGGATCGGAAGGGTCCGGATAACTGTCGCTTCGAACGATAACCACGCTCCCGAACAGATTTTTAAGATCTTGGTTACCGTTCTGCACGTTTTGCGTCGAAACGGATTCGGGAAGAAATAGGAGAGCCGAAAGGGCCAGATAGATTGCAGAATTTCGAATATTATTCATGGAATAGCTCGGCCTCGGACCAGACGATTTTGTCTTTTTCGATGGATTGGATTTTGAGTTTTGCGAGAAAGCGTTCCCCTTCCTTTAGGCTTTGGGACGGTTTATTATCCAGCACTAGATTCCCTGAAAAATCCGCTCTGATTCTCACCCAAGAATACGGTGATTGAGGAAGACAACTGGCTTGAAACGAAAAATAAATAGCCTTGTCCCAGTAAAAATCTCCGTCCTTGCCGAGGAAAACTAGCGGGCAGGAGGAATCGAAGAAAATTTCCTTTCCATCCGGGGCGGGCCTATGAGCCGGACGTCTCGCAATACTTAAAAAATATTGTAATCCCAAATTATCGGCGGGCTTTTCGGGGAGTCGGGTTCGTCTATTCGGTTTTTCTAAACGTCCAGGGGAGGAATCCAACGGAAGGTCTTTGGAAGAAAATGAGAGATCCCAGTAGACGACTTTACCGATTTTCACCGGACCTTTTACTCGAATCGAATCTATCGAATCTAGGTTGGAAATTGCTACTCTACCTGAATAAAAGAATCCGTTTAGAATTTCATCCTGGCATTTTATCGAAAAATACTGTAATCCCTCAAAGTCGAGGGTCTTCGATAACTTGCAAGGGCGAATGGTAACCTCCGGATGAGATTGGAACCAGGCCTTCAGAGGTCGCGCGTCTTTATCGTTCGAATATTTTTTCCAACCTTCCTTGAATTCAGGATCATCTAGCATACCGGTTGAGGAACTTATTAAAGGGCCGGTTTCCGCTAAAAGGGAGAAGTTACGGGAGGCAGATCGATCCCAATCCCCTGCCGAAAGAATAAAAATCAGGAATAGACAGGTCGGAGTGACAAACGACTGGATAATTTTGCGCACCGGAAGAATCACTGTTATAGAGTATCGGCTTCGGAAAAACCGTATTTTACCGAACCGACTCAGGAAGAAAAAAATCGCAGCATTTTTCTTCCTTATGTCGCGAATTTTTCTCTTTCCGAAAAAAAAGTTAAACTTTCGAGCGGGACTTAGGAATATGGTTAAAAGTAAGTTTAGAATACTCCGGATTCCATCGATCGTTTTCGAATGTTCTTCTTACTCTCTCGAACTTCGTAGGTTCGAATTCTATAACAAATAAACGGTAGTGTATCTTGTCCAATTGGAGCTTTTTAAAATCAGACCTGTCTGATCAGGACTTATTAATCGATTGTCGTTCCCAGGCGCAGTACCAGGAAGCCACTCTGAAGGGAGCGTATTACTTTCCTTTTGTGAAGAAAGCTTTCGCATCGGACCCTGAATCTTTCAAGAAGATGCTGGGTCCCTTGGATGAAATTCTCGCTTTGGCAAAGAAAGAAGGGAAGTCCCGGATTGTCGTATTTGACGAGGGGATGGGCATGTTCGCCGCTCGCTTAACTTTGCTATTACGGTCGGCCGGTTTTGTGCATACGTATGTTTTAGATAAACGTTGGCCGGTGGAAGGAGGAACCGAAAAGGGATCGAGGGAACTCGATTTCGGTCCCGCTTCCAAGATTCGCAAATTGGAAGGAATCATCGATAAGGCCTTTCTGGAAAAAAATCTAACTCGACTGCAAATATTCGATACTCGGACTCCCGAGGAATATGAAGGCAAGCTACCTCGCCTTACCGCCCCCGAGCCGGGAAGTTTATGCGGTCGCTTGCCGGGTGCTTTTCTTTGGGATTGGAGAATGTTGTATGATCCTGCCGGCGACTTAGTCGATAAGACCTTCTTCAATAAGAAGCTTCGCGGGTTTCCGTTTATGCCGGAACGCACGACCGTTATCTATGATTATAACGGCGCGAGATCCTCCCTTTTGGCTTTGATGTTAAAAGAAGTCGGATACAATGACGTAAACGTTTATATCGGCTCTTGGTTTGAATGGAGAAAATCCAGCTTACCGAAGCAGGCGGTGAATATTTACGGTCAGGCAGGGGGAGCCGGAGCCGCACCCAGAGTCGGTGGAGCGGAACGAAAAAACTAAGCCGGCTGTTTCGCAGAATCGATCTAAGAGAAATGTAACTGGGTTTTCGCCAGCGCTTTTTAACCTATACTGTTCGCAAGATACATTTGCTATCGATATAGGGTCTAATAGGTTGGCATGGCATTTACTTCGTCCGGGTTGAAAGATTCTGATATCGTTTTTTTTGACGGCGCGTGCAATCTATGCAATGCGAGCGTTACTTTCCTCATCGACATAGATAGAAAGAAGCGCTTGCATTTCGCGAGCCTTCAATCGGCTACGGCCCAATCTTTCTTAACCCTGACCGAATCCATCGATCTTTTAGGAGAAGGCGCGAGCATTATCCTGTATACTAAGGGTAGAATCTTCCGGAAATCTAGAGCAATTTTAGAGATTCTGCGATTGGTCGGGCTTCCTTGGAGCCTTGGTTATGCCGGAATCGTTATTCCACCCTTTATTCTAGACTGGTTATACGATTTTGTAGCCAAGCGCCGGTATCGTTGGTTTGGGAAGTCCGATTCATGCAGAGTTCCCACAGCAGAACTGAAAGAACGATTCTTAAATTAAGCCCTTCTCATCTTTCTTGATTTGCATCTTTCGAGTTTCGTTCTTTGAAAGAGAGGGGACAACTACCTATATTTTTACTATATTATGTCGCATATCGTTGATTCTTAAGAGAAAATTCGTAAGAATCCATTTTACAGAGAGGACCGATTCAAAAACCTGGAGTTACTGCTTCCAATTTTAAGGCAGCGAATGCTCATTTTTATTAAAAACTTTTAAAAATTCATTAAATAGAATGAAAATAGATAAAATCTTATCGAAAACATCCGATTTCAATACAAAATTTAGTCCGATTGCCCGATTGTGGAGCCTGGAGGAGAGAAAAATTCTTGTCCATGGATTCCCGCAAGGCAGGATAGGTTGAACTTTCGGAAATTTTCTGCCGATCTTAGAAACAGCCTTTGTTTTTTAGGAATCTTTTTGGCAGTGCATAAAGGAAAGGACCAAATGAAAAGTAAAATCCGCTTAACGATTCTGGGGATCCTAACCCCGCTACTACTTGTCTTTGCACTGAAATCTTTTGCGAATCCAAATTTAGAAGAAGTAAAAATCGATAACCAATATATCCAAACTTACCAAGGACGAGAAGGGATTTGGATAGTAACCGGAAAAGTAAAAGACTCATTAGACGATTTATACCATAAATTCGGGACATCCGAATTAGAAGTTAGAGTTTTAAACGGAATTCATGACTCCGGAAAAATTCCCGCTTCCGAGCCCGTATTCTTTCCCTACAATACGAATTATACCCGAAATCTTCTCTTGGAAGATAAGGGACGGGAAATATTCAATTCCGATTCTCGGGAACTCATCTGGCCGCTCAGTTTTAAACATTCACGCGTAACGTCTCGACTAGGAAGACGTTGGAATGCACTTCATGCTGGAGTGGATATCGCCTGCCCGAACGGATCCATAGTTATTGCTGCGGCGGACGGATTAGTCGTTGATTCTAAGAGGGACGGCGGCTACGGTCTCAGAGTCGTGATCCAGCATCCTCAGATCAACGGAATTCAGACATTATACGCTCATAATTCTCTTTTGTTCGTAAAACAGGGAGATAAGGTAAAGAAAGGGCAGGTACTTGCGCTTTCCGGTAATACAGGTCACACGACCGGTCCTCATGTGCATTTTGAAGTGCGTTATCAAAATGTAGTTTTAAATCCGGAGCATTACTTACCACCGTTCTTGGCGGATAGAGATTCTCAAGTCGCCATTGCCAAGGAAACGATCCAACAGTAAGCTACTTGTTCGATACGTATTGGTCCATAGAGTTAAGTTCTTTTTTGCGCGGAATTATAGATCGCGCAAAACCTCTTCGAGTTATATTCGATTTCGATAATACGTTAGTGCGGAACGATTTCGGAGAAGCCGTCATGAACGAGCTTCTTCGGCAAGGCCTTCCTTGGATCTCCGATATACGTCCTTTTTTTTCCGAGCCTGAGACTGCGGATCGTTTGGAAAACCTACGTAAGACGGATCCTTTATCTTTTCAGAAAGAAGCCTGGGCGGTATACGATACGATTCATGAGACGAAAGGGTTGGAAGTCGCTTACCGATGGTCCACCTGGATTTTTTCGGGTCGCACGAATACGGAATTAAGAAAGACGGCCCGCGCGATCTGGGAACAAAACCAAAATTCCGAAACTAACCTGGCGGTAAAACCGTACAACGCTCTCTTTGAACTGATTCTTGAATTACGACGTATAAATGCGGATATTTGGATCGTGACGGCTTCGCCGGAAGGAGTCATCCGGGAAGTTTCAGGTCATTGGAATGTCCCGGAAAATCGGGTTTTAGGCGTGGAACTTGCTACACAAGACGGGGTTCTTTCTCACCGGGTCGTGGAACCGTTTACGTACGGGGCCGGGAAGGTTCAGAAAATCATGAAGGCTACGAACGGCGAAGGATACGATATATCCTTTGGCGATACCGAAAACGATTTTGCATTATTGGAAAATTCAAAATTGCAGGGAATTTTTCTAGATCGGGGAAAAGGGAAAATACCTCCTGCGGGGTCATTAATCCAGCCGATCGGAGATTGGTCAGTACTATAATAAAGTTCTAATAGTGGTCTTAATTATAATATACAAAATTCCTTATGTAACTGAAAGCGGGAGCGCTTCCGGGAAATTCTATAACGTGGATAGGATTAATGCTTCCAATAGTGGCGCATTAATTCCTCGGACCAGCGAGGTTGAACCACGTTTTGTCTCGGTAGATATTCTTGAAAAACCGGTTTAATATCGATGACCGGAGTGCCGTCAATGGCATCAAGGGATTTTACGAAAATCTTTCTTTCTTCAATCCTCTGGAGTTCGACGATTGTTGCTCCGAGTCGGTTTGGGCGAGCCTTCTTCCGTTGTGCGAAAATTCCGATCTTCGGCCAATTCGGATTTTCCCTCGGGTGTTCCGATTTATAAACGATCGTATCGGGATTCACTTTATCAAAAATATAGAATACTTCGATATGAGAGAAGTCCGATAATCCGTCCAAACTTTCCAGCGGTATCCCCGGATTTAATTCGATATAGGATTCCTCTTTGTCCCAATCATCGTCGATCATCTCGGAACGACTACAATGGACTGTTCCGATAGGGAAAATCTTATATTCATTCATCTTTTTTTGAGATAATCGGGCATCGGAGGTAGCGACTTCTCCGTCCAAACCCAGGCCCCAACTAGCGATAGGATCGGAGAAGGCTCTCCTTGCAGGATTCGTAATAAAGCGTCCTTTAAGTCCTTCGGCTCAGTGAACCGATAAGGAATGGACGGAAAATCCTTCAGAAAATTCTCCTTTTCTTTTTTTTGAATATAATCGATGAAAAAGTCCGAAAATTTTTTCCCCGAATTCTTTTGCTCTTCGATAAGTTTTTGCAGATCAGGATTGGGAGTGGATTTCGCTAATCTCTGGAGTATAATCGAAATTCCTCTTGCGCTTTGGCTTATAAATGTCCCGGCTCGAATCATTTTTCGAGAGGCGGGTTTTTCCAAAGCCCATTCCTCCATTTTCTTTTTTATGAAGGCAAGAGAACCGTAATACATAAGCAAGTACGGTAAATAGTAGAACGCAGAGTATCCGATTGTCAAACGTGGAGATAATTTTTTTTCCAATTCCACCATCGGATCGAAGCAAAATTTCAATCCGGATTCGATGTCTTCGTCCGGTGTTTCGGAAGCGGGGTATCCTAATTTTCCTCGGGCCGGAGTATAGATTAAAATATCCACGGGATCTTCCGTTTTTATAGCTTCGATTATTTTAGAGACGGCCTCATCCGGTTCATCCAGTTGAATTTGTTTCAACGTTTTATCCGCGCCTTCCACATCTTTGTCTCCGGAAGTGGTGGCGATGATTCTCCAATTTCGACCCGAGATTGTTCGGTCTTCATTCAATCCCTGGATGGCGCTTTGGCCGGCGGCGCCGGAACCTCCCACAATCAGTGCGACGGATTCGGACATTCTCTCCTCCCGTTGGTCGTCTTGATCGCGACCGAAAATATCGCTCCAGAGTATTCAATTAGGCAGGGAAATTCCAGGAAAAAAGGGAAGGTATTTTTGAAAATCATTCGGGAGCGGCGAAAGCGTTTGCGAATGAATTCCTTCCTCCGTTTTGAATTTTAGAAGATAAGAATGAAGTAAAGAACGGTTTGGGATCGGAACCGATTTTTTTATTCTCAGATCGTTCGGTATATAAACGGTTTCACCTAAAATAGGAAACCCTGCGGCAGCGATTTGAAATCGAATTTGGTGTCTTCTTCCCGTTATTAAGGTAGCCTCAAGAATAGAGATGTTAGCATCTGTGTTAGTCGATAGAACTTTAAAATCGGTGATTGCCTTTTTCCCGCCTGACCGAACGGCTGTTATACGACCTTTCCCGTCCTTCAAGAAACATTCTTCTCGAAACAATTTATCCGGGGGAATTCCATTAACAATGCATAAATATTTTTTTTCCGCGTGGGATAGGATCTCATCGGCTTCCTTATTTTTTTCCGGATCGGTACAAAATACGACTAAACCTGTCGTATCCAAATCCAATCGATTCACGAGTCGGAGATACGTGAGGTTTTCCTGTGCTTGGACTAGATCCGCAAAGTTTTTTCGACGCGGATCTAGTGTTGCATGAACTGGAAGACCGGCCGGCTTCTCGGCTATGAGTAAAAAACTTCCACGGTAACAAATTTTCAAACTTTGCATAGGCTTATCAGAAGCTATCGATCGTGAAGGATTTGATTTTTCCCGGAACGTCATGCAAATCCTATGATCCGAAATCCTATCTTCTTGTAAACCTGTCCTGTTTTTATGGAAATTAGATTGACACACTTTCCGTTATATTGGATGAAAAAGGTATGAACCAGGCCGATGCGGAAGAATTAGACGGAAAAGATCTCGTCTCCAGTGAACATATTACAGAAGTCGTAAAAGAAAACCTTAAATTAATCCGCCATACTAAAGGCCTCTCATTAGATAAATTGGCCTCGCGTTGCGGAGTTAGTCGGGCAATGCTATCTCAAATCGAGCAGGGTAAGAGCGTTCCGACAATAGCAGTTCTTTGGAAAATCGCGAACGGTTTGAATGTGCCGTTTAGCGAACTGTTAAAAGAAAAGGGAACCGACGGGGTACTCGTTTTAAAAGCTGAAAATACGAAGATTTTATATTCCAGTTCTAAAGTTTTCTCGAGCCGGGCTTTGTTTCCTTTCTTGGGAGGAAGGAGAACCGAATTTTACGAATTGGTTTTGAAACCCGGAGGAATCGAAGTCGCAGAACCTCATCAAGCGGGAACTACGGAGAATCTTGTGGTAGTATCCGGAAAATTAAGACTCCGAGTTGCGGACAAGGTAGTGGAGCTCGATACTAAAGATTCGGTGTTCTTTAGAGCCGACGTTCCTCATGAATACATCAATCCGACAGATAACGAAACTTTGATGTATCTAGTCATGGATTACAGGGACGAGGTTTCCTGAATTCGGTACGGATCCTTGAAATCTAAAATTTTAGCGTTATTCGCGATTGTCGTCTGTTCGGATTTGTTCTCACAATCCGAGGCTGAGACTAAACCTCCTCCTTCGGGATATTTCGGAGTCGATCGGTACGAAGAGCAGATTTCTTGTCACAAGGAAGATTGCATTCAATATACGTTGGATGATTTGAACGAGAAAGGAGGGAAGTCCGAGTTGAAGAGACTTCTTTCGGAAAACGTAGGGAAAGTTCTCGTAGACACGATGTCGAAGCGCTTGAAGCTCGGAGACGACGGCTTGGAAGATATTCGGGATTTCTTATTGGAAATCTCTAAACGAGACGGCAGAGTGGCCGTCGAGAAATTGCATATCGCCACTCGCGGGTTGGAAATACCGGAACCACCTCTTCTCAAAGATGTCGGGTTTGTGGGATGGAATGTTTTTAAACGAGTGTATCGCGGAATTTATTATAGGCCGACCACCAACTATAACGCGAAAGTTTTATACAACCCGACGACGGGAAATATCGCGATGGTTTTCATCGTGCATAAAAGATACGGCGATATTTGTGAAACGGTATTTGCTTCATGCAACGAAATCGAGTATTTGGATGAGGATACATTTGACCTTCAATTATCCACCGCTATTAAGGAATCTAAAGAAAAGGGTCTGCCCGTTCGTGTGAATTTTAGGCAGGTTGAAGCGACGCTTCCTGAAACAAGATTGGAATGGGACAATCTTAAGAATATGGGTCGTTCCGCCAGAATGTACAAATGGTTGGCCGCTGCGAAAGATCGAGACGTAAAACCGGTCGTGAAATCCCGATTTCTTCCGTTGCAGGCGGCATTAACGGTTATCGATTATTCTCTTTCCGTTTACGATTGGATCGGAAGATACATAATGTATAAGCCGGCGACCGATACGAAGGCCGAAGTCTTATATACGGAAAAAATAAATCCGGACGGGAAGGTGTCTCGTAGCCTACACTCGGTCGTTTTTGCTCCGATTCCTAAATCTTCCGAATAAGTTAAGATTACTAGAATCGGCCAGCATCTTTCTCGGTTCCAAAAGGACGTAAAAAAATCCTCCCGTTTTCCTATGTGTCTCCGAAAGAACGGAAGGATTTTTTAATATTTAGAACGCTTCTTCGATCAAATAAAGAAGACGAACGTTAATAGAATGAAAGTCGGAATCAGCAACGCCAAGGAATAAATGACATATCCTCCGAAGCTAGGCATCTTGATATTGTTTTCCTCCGCGACGGATTTGACCATAAAATTCGGGGCGTTACCGATATAGGTTAAGGCACCCATAAATACGGCTCCGACCGAAATTGCCTTTAATAAAGATTCTCCGAACGGGTCCGCTAGGATTTGATGCATATCTGAAAACCCTAATAAGCCTTTTGCCAAAGAAACGAAAGTCAAGTAAGTGGGGGCGTTATCCAGAACTCCCGAAAATAATCCGGTTACCCAAAAGAAGTGCCAAGGCTTCGTTACGCCTAACTCTTTTCCATGATGCTCAAGCAGGAGTAGCGCCGGAATCATAGTAAGAAAAATTCCGATGAATAGATATGCGACTTCTTGAATCGGTTGCAGAGTAAATTTATTTCTTTTCCGTAATTTCGGATCGGAAGAGAATTTGGAAGCAAGAATAAGTAAAATTAGCACTGCTTCTCGAAAGAATCCTAGATAATGATTTTCCTTAATGGCCGGAATGTAATGGTCATTAATATAAGCGACAGATAGAACGACGCCTAAAAGCCAAATCAAGTTTACTTGTCCTTCTAAACCGATCGGTTCCTTGTTTGCGATATCCCGCTGAATATCCTTTTTGGTCTCTTTTCCGTGCATTATCGTGTCCCAGATGAAGTAGATCACGAGCAGAATGATCGAGGCGATAAGCATTTCAGGAAACAAGCTAAAGGTCCAGGTAAAGGGAACTCCTTGCAGATATCCTAAAAATAAAGGCGGGTCTCCTAAAGGAGTAAGCGACCCTCCGATATTCGAAACGAGGAAGATAAAGAAAATCACGGTATGGACAACATGTTTTCTTTCCGAATTCGTCTTTAAGATCGGACGGATCATCAGCATGGATGCTCCGGTTGTTCCGATAAAGGAGGATAAGAAGGTTCCTACGATTAGAAATATAGTATTGTTGATCGGAGTCGCTTCGATATCTCCCTTTAAAACGATTCCTCCCGAGATGTAAAAAAGCGACGCAAGTAAAATGATAAACGGAATGTAATCGAATACCATAGTATGATATATTTTTTCGCCGCAGTTATAAGCCAAAAGGACTCCGAAGGAAATTCCTCCTAATGCAAGAGCAATTAGAAGCTTATTATTATTATTTTCCCACCAATGTGCCGTAGAATGCGAGACTAACGGTAAGAGTGCTATGCTTAATAGGATCAGGATAAAAGGAACGACCGACCAAAACGGTAAGTCGCCTCCTAAGCTTTCATGGTGTGATGCGGGATTCGAGTCATGGTGCTCTTTCTGAGATTCCGGTGCAGTCGGCGCGGATTCTGTTTGAGCCACACTCTCGCCGGACTTCCCAACTGTAGAATTCTCGGCTCCGATAGCCAAAGGTAGCAGCAGTGTAAAGATTAAGATGGAATTAAGGATTTTGTTTCTCATTCGTTCCTGTCATTTCCGAAGATTTTTGGTCACGTTATAGGTCGGAAGAATCCCTTTCAAAGGAAAAACCCAATTGGCGCCGTTTTTTCGTAGGGTTTTTTGGATTGCGGAATTCTATACTAATCCAAAGGTTTCCCTAGACTAGCGTGGAAATAGGCATTTTTTCTATAAGATTCGGTGCGAAACGACCGTCTCATATTATAGAGACCTTTTTTCACGACTTTGCACAATGAATCATTTCGATAAGAAGAATAACTACTGCCTCACTCCAGATGAGATCGAAATGCGGTTAAAGTCCGTTTCTATTCAACCTACGATGCAACGAATTTCAATTTGCCAGTATGTTCTTTGTGAAGCGGATCATCCGACTGCGGAGGAAGTTAAGGAATGGGTGGATAGCCGGTCATTTAAGATGAGTTTGGCTACCGTCTATAATACTTTGAATGTGCTTGTCTCTGCCGGCCTTCTCCGTGAATTTAAGTTTTCCTGTCTAGGAAAATCCGTCTACGATAGCAATATAGACGATCACTACCATTTTTTTGATGAGACCACTGGTAAATTTCACGATGTAGATGCATCTTTGCTCAGTCTCGAATCTCATCTGCCGACTGAATTCAAAGTCAATAAGGTAGACATTCTGTTTTCGGGTACGATGGATCCTATTAAGAGCGAATCAATTTCTATAGATTAATCGCTTCTCCCAATCCTTGGGCTGCGGCTTCCATAAGAGCTTCTGAAAGAGTCGGATGCGCATGAATTCTACCGGCGATTTCTTTCAAGGTCAATTCCGACCCGATTCCCAAGTTGATCTCCCCCAATAATTCAGTCACGTTCGGGCCTATCAGGTGGGCTCCTAATATTTCCCCTGTCTTCTTATCCGCTACTAATTTTACCAACCCTTCCGTGTCTCCTAACGCTTGAGCGCGACCACTGACTCGAAATGGAAATTTTCCTACCGCAATTTCGAAACCCGCTTTCTTAGCCTCTTCTTCCTTGTAACCGATGGATGCCACTTCCGGATGGCAATATGTGCATGCAGGAATTTTGCCATAATCGATGGGTTCATAGACAAGATTGTGAGGGTTCCCCTTTGCGATCGATATCGCCTCGGCTGCTTTGACTCCTTCCATCGAAGCTACATGCGCGAGTAGGGGAGCTCCTATACAATCTCCAATCGCATATATATTCGGGACTTTACTTTTATATTTAGTATCCACTTTTACGAATCCTTTTTGAAGGAACACTCCGACCTCTTCCAAAAACAATCCTTCGGTGTTGGGAACGACTCCGATTGCGACTAAAACTTTCGCAAATTCCTGCCTTTCTCCGTTTGCAGGAAAGCCTTCTCCTTTTAATAATAAGGAGACTCCATTCGCTTCTAGTTTCGGCTCAGTGACTCCTACATTTGCGAGTATTTTAATTCCGCGCTTTGCAAAAGATCGGTTCAGCAAGTTTGAAATTTCGGAATCTTCTAAGGGTAGGATTCTATCCTGCAATTCAATAAGGGTGATATCCGTTCCCATCGTCGAATAAAAGTCGGCAAATTCGGCTCCGATAGCTCCTGCTCCTATAATGGCGAGAGATTTGGGGGCGCCTTCTTGGATCATCGCGTGTTTACTTGATAGAACTTTTTCACCGTCAAAAGATAAACCGGGAAGTTCTCGGGGACGTGCGCCCGTCGCAATGATAAAAAATTCTGAATGAATTTCCTCTTTTGAAGAATCAGGAAGCCAAATCGTATCATTATCTTTGAAAACAGCGCTTCCTTTCTTTACGGAAATTTTATTTTTCTTCATGAGGAAGTCGACACCATTCGCCATCGTATCAGCGACTCCACGAGAACGTTTGATTACCGCAGGAAAATCGGGTTCGACCTCTGTGACTTTGAGGCCGAAGGTTTCCGCTCTTCGTATCGATTGGAGAAGATGCGCGGATTCTAACAGGGCTTTTGTGGGAATGCATCCCCAATTCAAGCACACGCCGCCGAGTTTTTCTTTTTCAACGAGGCAAACGTTCAATCCTAATTGTGCGGCTCTGATTGCGGCAACATAACCGCCCGGACCACCGCCAATCACGGTTACGTCAAAATTTTCGGCCATCTGCTTCCTCCAGATTCTAAGATTGCAAATAGAAAGTTCAATGGGAAGGAATTTTTAGGGCAGCCCCCGCCCTTTCTGGGCGGGGGCTGGTTCGGTGGTACCCCGACACGCGTAGCATAATTTTCGGAATTTGGATAGTTCTTTTTTCGAGGGGCATTGTGGGAGCTCACACATGATTTTTTCGAAGAAATTAGTTGCAGATTCGGATATTTCCTGCTAAGAAATTTCTTCCGTAAAACCACCCCCATCCCCCACCCAGGAAGGGCGGGCCGCACGCCCCACGCGCCTCCATAACGATCTTCAGCTAACTTATACGCTTTTTTTCTTGAGTACTAAGATCATCCGACTTGCGTTACTTCGGAATTTTACTTCGCTATAATTGGAATAAACGTTAAGAATTTCCATTCGATGTTTTGAAACCATTCGCTGAAATTCTGTAAGAAAATAAGCTCGCATTAAATGCTTATCTTTGATCTCTTTTGAATTCAGATTGTATATGTAGTTTACTTCCACTACAGTGGCTTGGTCAGCACGAACCAATCTGAACCCACGATTTCTTTGAATTATCGTATTCCGCGCTTTAGTCTGGGAAACCGGTGCAATTGCCTTGCGTTTTATCTTTCTCAACGGTTCTGCATTCCAAACTTCCAGAACGGCTATACCGGCCGGTTTTAGATTTTGTTCTAAATGTTTAAGGGCCGCTTCGACCTCTTCGTTACTTAACAGATAGTTAAACGAACCGAATAAGCTTATAATTCCGTCCAATTGCTCGGCCGCTTTATATGTCTGCATGCTTCCTACTTCGAATCGACAATGAGAATAGCGTTTTTTGGCGACTTCGATCATTCGGACGGAGGAATCGACTCCCTTAGGCTTATAGCCAAGGCCCTGGAAATGCGTGACATGTTCGCCTGTGCCGCAGCCAAGATCCAATATATTTCGAATTCTATGCTTTCGGAAAAGACGATCTAAGAATTGAGTTTCCAAGTCGAATTTCCTGGTATTCTTTTCAATATCGAAGTAGTATTCCGCGAGTTCCGAGTATAGTTTCATGGAAAAATCATTTGAGCTAGAAGGAAGTCCGCCCGTTACATATAGTAACGGAACGGAGTCCGGCAAAATGCAATTTTTCGGGGATTTTTTTCTATTTCTTTCCACCTTTCTCGTCGCTGAGGAGGCTTCCTCGTTATTGATCGATGGGGAAGTAATCGCCCTCGCAGGGATTTCGATCGCCATGCTTGCTTTATTCGGATTTGTAGTTCGAACTAACGTAGAAAAAAGGGAAGAAGTAAGCGGGCAATTTAAGGAAACGTCCAATTCAAAGAAAGGATCTCAAGCAAAATTAAGTGAATTTTCCTCTTTAGAAACGGAACGTTCCGCGACTGATATTTCTCCTGCATCCGTCCCTGCTCTTGAAAATACCGAGAGGGAAACGTTTAGGAGGGTAGACAAACTTTCGGAAATTCTGAAGGAAGAAGCCGACTCTACACCGGTTTGTTTTCATTTTCCCGTGAAAGGCCAGGCTTACGAAGTATTACAGGATTTTTTGCGTTCTTTACCTGAAGGAGATCATTGGGAAGTTCATCTATACGCACCGAATCGAAAATTAAGTCGTACCGCAACGAAAGAAGGAAGCATGATAGTGTTCCAGGAAGGATTTCCGGAAGTTGCGGAGAATCCTCCTATCGAGGAAGCTATATCATGGAAACTCGAATGGGAAGGTATCCGTATAGGGCAGATATTGTACTTATCCCGGTCGGAAATAAATCTTAACGTTTCGACAATCGCGCCTTTGCTTGAATCTGTTACCGAAAAACTTGCTCTTGCGGCAAAAACCGAGGATTACGAAACGGGTTGGCTCTCTCATTTATCGTTTTGTAATACGTTGGAAAAGGAGAGAGTTATCGGAGACGAGCCTAAAATTCTTCTCTTTATCGAATTTACGGGGGCGGAAGGACGATTGCTTCCAGCCTTGAAAAGTTTCGGAAATTGGTGGAGAGAGAAATACGGCGAATCCTCATCACTTTTTCGAATCAGAAATCATCGGGTTGCCGCTTTTTTAACTTCCAAAGATTGGCTAACATTTCAAAGTGCTCTTCCGCTCGTAATGGAATTTTTGGGCTCTTCGGATCTTTCTTTGAATGTAGGAGCCGCAGTTAGAATTCGGCCTGGTGACAAAGATTGGGAGTATAAAGCTAGAAAGGCCTTATACTCGTCCGTGACGGAAGGTTTAAATCGCTTAGTATGTCTTTAAATTTGGATCCTTTACTCGACGAAAAATTTATTCTTACGATCTCTCAGATCTTTCCGGAATTTCTGGACAAAAATTTGGGAGTTTATGCTGCGAGAGAGGCTTTCGGCCCTTCCAAGAACGAAGGATTCTGTTACGAAAATTGTACGTCCGTAGAATTCAAAGGAGAAGCCGAAGGTAGATTGTTCTTAGCAATGGACGGTTACACAAAATTAAAATTATTGCCTAAGATTGCCCGCTCATTCCATATCGATCCGACGATCCGAAGTCATGCAGCGTCGATAATGCTTGAATTTGCCAATCAGATTTGTGCCGAACTCATTTCGGAAATGAAACTGGGTAGATTTGAAATCGATATATTACCGCCGGAAAATCTGAATCATAAATTAGTTCCCGTTGATTTGGAGCACTATAGGCAATATATACTAATCTATTTTTTAAAAGACGAAAGTGCAAAACAATATCTTGGAAGAATCTATCTGATTCTTCTTATGAAAAAATATTAATTCAAAAACGTTTCGGACGCTTTCTTTTACTCTTTCACTATGATAGAAAAATATTATTTAGTCGGTTTGCCCTTCCTGATTCGATACGCAGGTTTAGGTTTTTCTTCCGTTCCATCGATTCAAGAACGAAATCTTGTACTAGATTCAGGATTAGAAATAAGAACGAAAATTTTTCCAGGGGGAAGGAACGCTCCAGCCGTTTATATCCAGCACGGAATGAGTGCACGCGGAATCGAAGATCCTCGAATTTTGGAACTAGCAAGACATCTTCATAGTACCGGATTTACCGTTTACCTACCGGAATTGCCCGAAATCAAAGACTTAAAAATTTCTTCCGAAACTGTTCCTAAAATCCGTTCTACATTTCGCGCCATTTATAAACTGGAAGGTAAACCGGTTTCATACTTGTCTGCAAGCTTTTCGGCCGGCATGGGAATGGTAGCTCTTTCGAACGAAGAGGAACAAGTCAAGTTATCGTCAACCTTACTGGTTGGGACTTACTCCGATTTTAGCAAAACGCTTCCGTATGTAATCGCTAATTTTGAAAGAGACCCGTATGCGGTGTATGTCATGTTGTATAATTATATTAAAAAGGTACGGAATGATTTCCACCTCTTAGAAGAATTCTTTCTGGAATCCGCTTTGGATTCCGGACTGCAACGACGGGCAGATGCGGCAATCGGCCCAAGAATGTATCTTGCCCTCAGTCCTGCGGAACGCGAATTTGTGGATGAAATTAGATCCGTGCCATCGTTCAGGGAAGAATTGTCGGCGGAAATTTTGAATTCCCTTCCGTCCGGCTTCATTAAAGAGAATTCTCCTGCCAATTTTACTTCTTCTTGGAAAAAACCCATCGCATTGCTACACGGATTTGATGATCCGGTGATTTCTTCGACCGAATCCGAGGATTTATTCCGAGATCTCCGAAATCGACTCAAAGATTCCCCAGTCCTTGTAAAGTCGCGTTTACTGACTCACGGCGATCATTTGCCGTTTTATACGCAATTTCCGGAAATTCCAGCTATGGCCAAAATTTGGGGATTCTTTATAAAAAACGCCTTTGAGGCTTAAAAGGGGGTGTTATTTTTCTCGAAATTTATCCGTCCTCATATAAAGGTACTTTCGTGTCAAAATGCCTCGAGTTGGAACCTTTCTTAGTCGACGATAAGAGGGAAACGTAAGGGATTTAAGTGTAAACTTTTGTCTCCGATGGGAACGCGAAAAAAGAGAAAACTTAGAATCGGGCGCGATTGTTGTCAGAAAATTGTTAACCTATTGCTAAATTATAAAAAAGGCTGCAACTAGTAAGAAGGTCCGATTGTTAGTAAGGTAGAATGATTGTGAGTACTGAACAAACCTCAGGATTGCCGGAACAAGATACAAGCTGGGAAAGCGTATTTACTTTGAAAGTAGCTAACGACGCTTTATCAGCCGAACTTACGATTCGGCCTGGGATGATAAAAGGGCGTTCCTTATCTACGGGAGTTATCCTAGAATTTTTACATGATCGAGATATATCTCAAGAACGAGTTTTAAACGATCAAATTTATCAAACACTAAAGCACCTAGCCGATGCTACTTCGAAAATGAATTTTTCGCCGGTAACCTTTCCTGTCGCAGCGGGTCTTCCTCCGACGAAAGGAGAGGATGGATGGTTGAAATTTTACCATCCCCAAGCTCAGAGAGTAAAAATCGGGGAGGATGGAAAGGCCGATTTTCGGAACATCGATCGATACATATACGTTAAAGAAGGCGAGAAACTTGCGACCCTCTTTGAAGGAATTCCCGGCAAAGCCGGAATCGACGTATTCGGAAAACCGATAGCCCCTCCTGCGATAAAGAGGCCGAAATTAACCGTTGGAAAGAACGTGCAGGAAAGGCAGACGTTGGTGGACGGAAAACCGTTACGCGAATACCACGCGACTACAAACGGAGCCATATTTTCCACAGACAGTTCGGTTACCGTTTCTCAGGAATTGCAGATCGATTCCAATGTAGGAATAGGAACGGGAAACGTTAATTACGACGGAAACGTATTAGTCAAAGGTGATATAGAATTGGGTGCATCCGTTGTTACGAACGGAAGTTTGATCGTTAAAGGAAATATCGAATCTTCCGATCTTACCATCGCCAGGGATTTGGAAGCAAGCGGTGGAATTAAAGGTGATGGCAGAAACGTCATAAAAATAGGCGGCCACTTAAACGCTAAATTCATAGAAAACGCCGAGATAGAAGTCGATGGAGACGTAGTAATCGAAGGATTTATTTTGAATTCCAAAATCCATTGCCTTGGGACGATTGCATTGAATGGTTCGAACGCGAATCTAGTTTCTTCGTCGGTAACTGCGTTTACCGGTTTGGTATGCAGCAATTTGGGCTCTCAAGCGGAATTGGATACCGTCGTTGAATTAGGATTTCATTTTCGGAACGATCGCGCTTTTGAGGAATTGACTAAGCGTTTGCATTCCGCCGAAAAAGAAATGGAGAAGGTTCTTCCCAAGATTCAGCAAATTAAACAGCTAGTTCAGCGGTCTCGAGGTCAAATTCCTGAAGAGAAGAAAGAAGGCTATCGTAAGGTTTTCGAAGAGTATAACGAAAAAAATCGATTTATAGAAGCCTTAAAGCAAAAGATCGAGGTTCTTAGAACGACTCGTTTCCATCCTGGAGAAGTACAACTAGTCGTTCGGAAGGGAGCTTATAAGGGAGCGATTATCAAGTATAGAAGGCAAATCGAGAAGATCGACAAATTTCAGTCAGCCTTCATGATGCGTTTTCATCCAGGCCAGGATAAAGCGGCGATGGTCGCAGTCAAAGCTCAAAAATAAGAAAAGATCGACGAAAAGGTATTCGATTAGTTAACCGAATACTTTTTGGATTTCGGACGGTTTTACGATACCTCTTTCGGTAATAAATGCAGTGATCAACACGGCAGGAGTTACATCGAATGAGGGATTTAGAGCTTTGACCTCTTTTGGAGCAATAACGCCTTCCCCTAAAATAGGGGAACCGTCTTCTTTTTTTAAGAAATTCAATCTTGTGACTTCTTCAGGGTTTCGCATTTCTATCGGAATATCTTTACCGGAAGGGATTCGGAAATCGAAACTTTTTTCCGTGGCAGCAATGTAGAAAGGTACGCCATGGGCCTTCGCTACGATGGCTAAGGGATATGTTCCGATTTTGTTGGCGGAGTCTCCATTGGCTGCGACTCGATCGACCCCGACAATCACTGCATTGATTTTCTGAGTCGTCATCAACCAACCTGCCATACTATCCGTAATTAAGTAAGAATCAATCCCTTCCTCTAATAGTTCCCAAGCGGTTAGTCGTGCGCCTTGAAGATAAGGCCTAGTTTCATCTGCATAGACCGTTAGATCGTATCCTTCTTCATGGAGAGAGCGGATCACACCCAAGGCCGTGCCGTGACCCGCCGTTGCGAGGGCTCCGGTATTACAGTGAGTTAAAATTCTTATTTTTTCCGACTTATTCGGAAATAATGCCAATCCATTATTCGATAAAGCTATATTATTTCGAATATCATCTTCGTAGACACCGATCGCAAATTTCTCGGCGATATTTTGGATTTCGCTTAAGCTTAAAGATTCGAATTTTTCTTTCGGGAGTAGTTTTCTAAATTCGTCGAGAGCGGTTCGCAGATTAACCGCTGTCGGCCTTGATTCTAAGATGCGAGATAGAATTGTCTCCAGCGATTCATATGACGGCTTGGCGTCGAATTTTTTTAATTCTAAGACCACACCGAATAATCCGGTGATCGCAATTGCCGGCGCCCCCCTAACAATCATTTCGCGGATGGCTAGAATTGTATCGTCCGCGGTCGAAGCCAAAAACCACTCTTTTTTGCCGGGTATCATGCGCTGGTCTAAAAGACGTAAAATTCGGCCTTCCCAGAAGATAGGGCGTAAATTTTGCTTTTCCAAACTTTTTTTGGCTCGATTTACTAAAGCGAGCCCTCCTTTCCTACGATTATAACTATGTGATTGAAATCATCCGCCAACTCCCAGGGGATGAGGACGAACCGGGGCTACAATAGGCCCCGGCTTTGCCTACTTGACTCCACTACCAGTTCCCTTAAACCTTACATAATGGCAAAGAGAAATTACGGCTCTAGTCTGAAGCTGTTCGGATTTTCCGTATTCCATCCCCTGAATATCATATTATTTACGAACTTCGCCGTATGGGGACTCCTCATGCTCGAAGGCGGCGGGGGAATTCTAACTTATTATTTTGGCCTAAATCCAAGTCTCGTTGTTGAGAAGGGGATGGTTTGGCAGATCTTTACGTACGGCTTTCTTCACGTAGTAGGCGAAGGATTATTTATGCCTTTTTTACATATCGGTATGAATATGTTTGGCTTGTATACACTTGGATTTTGGATTTGTCGCTATATGAACGAGTGGAAATTCTTTACGATTTATCTTTTATCCCAACTCGGTGGGGGAATTTTCGTGGTGGTTTTTGCTTTTGTCGGGTTAAAGACAGGCTTGGTACCAGAATATTCTTCTTGGGATAGTTATCATACTTCTACAATAGGTGCTAGTGGAGGTGTCTTTGGAATTCTCGCCATATTTGGGAATCTTTTTCCTGAGGCGAGATTTGCCTTCCCACCTGTACGAGCAAAATATGCACCATGGGTGCTCGTAGGTGTGGGCTTTGCTTATGACCTTTTTACATTACTTCAGTATTATCGGAGCGAAGATCATCAGACCTCTTTTTTTGGAATGATGAGTAATTCAGGACATCTTGGCGGTGCAGTATTCGGTTTACTTGCGCTAAAAATTTTCTCCCATTGGGGAAAGCCTGTGAAATCTCCGATCTTTATCAAAAGGATTAAGAAAGAAGCGAGTCCAAATGCTCCGATTCCGATGGATAATTTGTTCGAAGTTCAAATTCGTAAAAACCGCGATTTATTAAGTAAGTTGCATTCGATTTCGTCCGTCGAAGAAAGGGAGAAAGTTCTACAGCCATTGCAAGCTACTAATACGAATCTTTGCCCGCCTTCTTCTTACGACTCTGAAGATCCGTTTTGCCTACGTTGCGAGTGGTTGCAAAATTGTGAATTACGTAGGTTGAGAAAGAATGATCCTCTCGTCTAAAGGTGTATAGCGCAAACTCTATAGTCTGCGAAGTCGGCTATAATTTGATGGAATTCCATTTTCAAAATGCGAAGGAAACTACTGGACATAAATTTCCAAAGTTTATATGCTAGTTATCAGTCGAGTCCTCGATATCATTAACCTCAAGGGATCCGAATAAAGTTGGCGGAAAAAAAGAAAACCATTCTTAGCGAAGTTTTGAAGCGAGAAAAATTTCAGAAACTCGAAAAGAAAGATAAGGATAAGGCGCCGAAGAGCGTGATCGCCGTAAGACCTGATCTTGACTCGTCTCCGAAAAAGGATGATGGTCCCGGTCGTAAAATCTATAAAGCCATAGACGAGTCGATGGGGGATCTTCGCTTCTATTTTCTGGAAGGCGAGTATCGAGAAAAGTTAGCCGGACTTTTTAATTCTCACGAAAGCCAATTTGACCGTTTAGGAATTAGTCCCCGTCGATTTCTGGACTTTGCAAGGGAATCTTTTGATCGGTTCAAGCAGCTTCAAAAGAAAATGCCTCTAGAGCCGATGAGTAAAAAGGCCTGGGAATATATGGACCGCAGCCTAAACGAGCTCATAGGCAAACTAAACGAAAAGTTTAGCAGATAGAATAATCTCAAATTCCGTTTTTTAGCGATGTCGATCTTTGTGAAAGATCGGATGATGTGATTTTGTATGGCCCACCCATCCTGGGCGGGGGCCGGTGGTGGTTTTACGGGAGGTAGTTAATTAGCACACGATAGACGAAATGTCAATAAAATTCTGTAAATTTTGTTGTGGGAGCTCCCACAACGAATGCCACTCAAAAATACTTGCAAATAAAAAGAAATCCTGATATTCGCGAGGCAGCAGCTACGCGGGTACCACCGATCCGGCCCCCGCCCAGGATGGGTGGGGATTTTGAACCTTCGCAGACATTAGTTACATTTTCAAAGTCCTAGATACTCTCCCACCATCGAAAATAAAAAAGCCGCAGAATGGTTCTGCGGCTTTGCAATACTCGAAAAACTTTTTATCTTAAAAGAATCTTTTTGTAGCTTCTTCCGGAATGGCAATCCCTGTTAGTTTTGCTTTTTGCAAAACTTCCCAGAAATAACGATAGGTTGCACGGTCATGAAGGTCGCCTGCGTGTTGAATTGGTCCCCATTCTGCGTCTTGAGCTTTCACCAGGATTTCTGCAGAAGTTTGAACTTCGCTATAATCGGGTGCCATCGCATCCAGGATCGCTTGGATTTGCGTGGGGTAAATGGACCACATGCGTAAAAAGCCAAACTCGTCGTGAGCTCGTTTTGCGTCTTTGTACGTTTGATACTGATTCTTTAAATCCAATGTTACGTTATGGGCCGGAATCACTCCGTGAGCCAATGCTGCAGCTACTACGGTAGATTTCGCTCGTCTTAAAAGTTCATGATCAAACTGACCCGGGCTTTTCATACAAGAAGCCGGGATAGCGCCGTGATGTCCGGAAATGAAGTCCATCAATCCGAAGTCCAAAACTTGCATCCAGGGAAGGGCTGCGATTTTTTCAACTTCCCAAAGCGCTCCATGAGTTTCGATCAGAACGTGAATCGGAATTTCACGTTTAATTCCCGCTTTTTGTGTCGCTTTTTGAATATAACTGATCATCTCTTCGACCTGAGATGCTTTCGTAGGTTTTGGAATCGTAATGTAAGCGATTTTCGCTCCTGCACCCGGAACGATAATATCTACGTCCTGTTTCCAATATGAGTTCGTATAATCGTGGATACGAACTCCGCTCATATTATGTTTATTCAGTTCCGAGTTTTGGATACGCACGATCATTTCTGCGTGCTCTTTTTCCTTACCCGTTTGAGCCCCGTCTTCACAGTCCATCGTAATGTCGAAAAGACCGCCGAGTTTGTTTTGGAGTTCAAGCGCTTTGGTGATAAGCTTTTCCGAGCCGGCAAAATGCTCGCAGGCGGGAATAATGGGGAAGGGCTTCTCTCCTTCGAATAGCGCATCCTTCGGATGGGGTTGTTTGGACATAGAAATACCTTTGTTTCCGTTTTTAAAGCCGATCGCGGCCGTTCTTGGAACAGGGTTTTCGGAGGTGGTCCTTCCGGCAACGGATTTTTGGAGGCTTGGCTTTAAGCTTCTAAAAGCTGTAGAATGACTGCCTTTTGCGCATCCAGTCGATTTTCTGCCTGCTGAAAGATAATCGATCTAGGGCTTCTAACGACCTCTCTAGTGATCTCATATCCTGAATGGATCGGCATATCATGCATCACTTTCGCCTTCGTTTCTTTTAGAAGAGCCTCGTTGATTTGGTAAGGCATCATTAACTCCATCCTAGCCTTTTTCTTATCCGCAAAGCTAGGATCGTTGAAAAATTCCATATCTACCCAGGTGTCCGTGTAGATATAATCCGTATTTTTAATCGCTCGGATCAAATCCCCTTCCCAGGCAAGAGTTCCTTTTCTCTTAGCCCGTTCGACCGTTTCTTGATCGATATTTTCCGCGTCTGCAATTGGAGTCACAAGCGTTAGTTGCATTCCTAGAGCGGAGGTGATTCCTATCAAGGAGTTCACTACATTATTATGAACCCCTATGTAAGTCATGCTTAGTTCGGAGATCGGTTTAGGATTGTCCAGCGCTATGGTCAATATATCCGCCAACGATTGGCAAGGGTGGAACATGTTGCAGCAGCCGTTGACCACCGGTACCTGGGAACCTTCCTTTAACTGTAAAAGATCCTCGTGCTTACGCATTCTCGCCATAATGACCGAGACGTTTCTGGACAGGTATTCCGCTTCTAAATCGATATCCGAGAGAAGAAAATTCGAAGTCATCCAATCCAAATAAATTGCATGGCCACCCATTTCAGTCATGGCGACTTCGAAGGAAACTCGCGTCCTCGTGGAAGTTTTCTGAAAGAGCATAGCCAAAGTTCGGCCTGTCATGTGCCCAAGGTAATTAGCCCTATGGTGTTTCACATGAACGGCAAATTGTAGAAGATCTAATACTTCGTCGTCCGCCCAATCTTTCCAGGAAATCAGATGTTTTATTTTTGAAACCGACATGATGCGAGTCAAAGGCCAGAAAAATACGGGATTCAGCATTAGACAACCTCAAAAAGCGGGGCAGAAATTACTGAAAAAAAGGAGGGAGGGAATCCCCCTCCCGAGTGTTTTCCGGGGAAAAAAGCGTGTGAATCGTTCGACTGTAGAAGTCGGACGGTAAAAGACTAATCGGGGACTATCTATGACACCTATTACGAGGAGTTTACCGGCTAAATACGAATCCATGAATAAATCCTTGGGGTTTTCGTGCTGACACCTGATCCTATCAGAAAAACGTATTCATAGAGGAGATTTACATCGTGTCCGAATCGGTCGTTACCCAGAAATCAGTGGAAGAGGAAACCAAACGAAGAAGAACGTTTGCGATCATCGCTCACCCGGATGCTGGAAAAACCACTCTTACTGAAAAACTTCTTCTCTACGGGGGCGCTATTCAATTAGCGGGAGCCGTTAAGGCTCGAAAGAATCGCAAGGCCGCCACTTCCGACTGGATGGAAATGGAAAAGGAGAAAGGAATTTCGATCACTTCCGCTGCCTTACAATTCGAATACAAGAATCATGTTTTAAATTTATTGGATACGCCGGGTCACGAAGACTTTTCCGAAGATACCTATAGAACATTAATCGCTGCGGACACTGCGGTAATGGTTTTGGACGCCGGAAAGGGGGTCGAACCTCAGACCATTAAACTTTTTAAAGTTTGTCGAGATCGTGGAATCCCGATCGTGACGTTCATTAATAAAATGGACCGGCCTACGAAACCTCTCTTTGAATTACTGGATGAGATTGAAAAAGTATTAGGTATTACTGCAATTCCGATGGTCTGGCCGATCGGGACGGGTGTAGACTTTAGCGGAGTTTATAATCGTCTGGATAAGAAAATTTATACCTATGATAGAACTCCGGGAGGTTCACAAAAATCCTCCTTCCAAAGTTCGGGTATCGAAGACCCGAATCTGGACTCTATGTTCGAAGATTGGGTCTTGAAAGCGTTTCGCGAGGAAGTGGAACTTGTTGAAGACGGGATAGGAAAGTTTTCCTTACAGGATTTTTTAGAATCTAAAATCACACCCGTATTCTTCGGATCGGCGGTGAACAATTTCGGAATTCAATTGTTCTTGGATCACTTTTTGGAAATAGCACCCCCTCCTTTATATTTTCCTTTGAAAGACGGTTCGAGATTGGATCCGGTTACGACTCCGTTTAGCGGGTTCGTTTTTAAGGTTCAGGCAAACATGAACAAGGCACATCGGGATCGTATTGCGTTCCTTCGAGTCTGTTCCGGAAAGTTCGAAAGGGGATTGAACGTAAATCATGGCCGACTCGGAAAGCAAGTGAAGCTTTCATCATCGTTTGCTTTTTTCGGCCAAGACCGAAATACGGTGGATGAAGCTTATCCGGGAGATATCATCGGGTTAGTAAATCCGGGCACGTATGCGATAGGCGATGTATTAGCCAGCGGAAAGGTTCCGGATTTAAAACCTCTTCCGGTATTTGCTCCCGAAATTTTTGCGACACTTTCCTGCGTGGAAACCGGAGCGCTGAAGAGCTTTCGAAAGGGAATCGAACAATTAGCGGAAGAAGGTATTCTGCATTTATTTACCTCCCAAACCGTCGGAGGAGGACTTCCGGTTATCGGTGCGATGGGACAGTTACAATTCGAAGTATTCCGCCGACGTCTCCAAGACGAATATGGAGCTCCTACCAATATCAATATACTTCCGTATCAAGTTTCTTGCTGGCTTCCCGAGGAAGACGTAGCTAAGGTTCCGGTCGGTTCGAATTTGGTCGTCGATAGCATCAATCGAGCGGCCCTGCTCTTCGATTCGGAATGGGAAAAGGGATACTTTCAAAAGAAGAATCCCGAGATCCGTCTTTTGGATTATCCGACCCAGGAAATTCCGCAAGATTAAGACCGATTCCAAATTCAGGATGTGAGAGGTCTTCTCCTTCGGCGAATCTTTCGGAAGATCGAAGCATTTCTTTGGCCTTCAATTCTTATCGAGGATAAACGGTTTAGTATTTTCTACACGAATATAGAAAAGTAAGATCGCGCTTTTCGGATGTTCCCGCATGCGATTGGACAAAAATTCGCGCGTCCGCAACGTTAAAAATAAACCGAAGGTTGATTCGAAAGCGATCGCTTATCGCTATTTCGATCGATTATAACCTTTCCTTTTTTCTCGGGGATTTTTTCTGAGACTCTAATTTTTATCGGATAATTTTCTCGATTTAGAACAGGAAAAGAAATGCAATGTCGTTTATACGCGTCCATTATTGTTCAAAGAGGAGAATCGATGAAACGAATCCGTTTTCGAGCCGTCATCGTGCTCGCGATCTTATTTTCATTCTATAATTGCAGAAGCGCTCAGCATTTCGATATTCAAGTTATCGCCAAATCGGGGATTTCTCAGCCTGGGAAAGACAAGTATGTCGTTTTTCCTTTTGAAATGGCTGAAGCATTGAAACAGAACGAAGTCGTAGCGAACCGTAGGAAAAACATCGAAGCTAGAAACCGTGAAAAAGCGGAGCTTGCCCTTGTGAGGACAGGATTGACCGTTTTGGAGAGAAGCAAAGTCGATAAGCTTTTAAATGAAATGACTCTGAGTAAAACGGGTATAACTGAAAGCGACGGCTTAAATATTGGAAAGCTTTTGAATTCGAACTATGCCTTTTTCGGAAGAATTACGAACTATAATGTGGTGCGCCGAGGAACGCGAGTAAGATTCATTGCAGAAGTGATCGTTAAGGCTGTGGATATAGAATCGGGAGTGATCGCGTGGGAAGCCATTATAAAAGGTCATATGCCGTTCAATAACGGCGAGCAAACGATTCTGGATGCCGAAAATGCAATGTATGAGCAGTTCAGTAAGAAACTCACCGACCTGTAATAATTTATAAGGCGAAAATGGTAGGAAAAACGGATCGGAAAAATTTGCGTATTACGTGTATTTTTTAGGCTGCCCCCGTCGCATATAGTGTATTTGCACCAGATGATTCACGGCGGAGCGGAAACGTTCCGCTTTTTTTTATTTTATTCGTTCGATTTACCGAATTCGATTTCGTATTCCTGACATAATTTCTTTGCGACTTTGAAACCGAAAAAATCCGCGGTTCCTAAAGGATCATAGCCGAATTGAACGGCGGCTCTATCACCGTATAGAAACGGAAAAATTTTCGAACGATCGCCTCTTTCTATTTTCAAAATAAAAATCGGCGAAATATTGCTCTAGTTCGATCTCATCTTCTTGGTTAGTCTGGATTTTTATTTTTCCTTCCTGCTCAATATGCTGCCCTAAAGTTTTAGGATCTCCATGTTCTATCTGAAAGATCGTCCTCAGAATGTATTCTTTACAGCGGAGACGAAACAATTTCGGCTGTAAGGATTCGGATGCGAAGAAAAGGGGAGTGCAGAAATTTCTATTTAAGAGCGGGGAAGTTTCAAATTTGGAACTGTAATCGGTAGAATATCGATTTGTCCAGCTCCCTGCGATATCGTCGGCGACGGCTATCGATACTTTGATTGTACGCGAGGTCGGGATTTTGCTTTGCTTCGAATTACAATTCCGGATTTCTTCCTGCAATATTTTTTCAGCATGCAGATTTCGTAATTCTATACACTTATTAAGAATATGTTCCTTGGCCATCGGATTGAAATTTAATATCGGCAGTTCGATGTCGGATTTGTCTTCGTTTAATGCTAAGTTTAAATATCTTCTGAATCGATCCATATTGATAGGCTTTTGATACAGTTCGATCATTTGATCTAAAATCGGAAGAATTTCAAATTGCATATAGGTTTCTATTAAAGGAAAAAAGATAAAAAAAACCTCCTAAGATTAGGAGGCTTTTTTGTGTTCGAGCGAGCCGAATCGTTACTTCAAGTTTTCTGCAACCAATTCCGCTATATCTTTTACTTTTACTTCTTCGACTTTACCCTCTTGCTTCACTCCGTCGGTGATCATCGTGATGCAGAACGGACAAGCGGTCGCGATCGTGGTTGCACCCGTTGCAAGCAATTGGTTGGTCCTTTTGAAATTAACCCGATCGTTATTCTGTTCTTCCATCCACATCTGTGCTCCACCGGCTCCACAACAGAGTCCCTTGGTATGGTGGTCGGAAGGTTCGGATAATTTTCCGCCAGATACTTTCTTAACTACATCTCGAGGATTTTCGTAGTTATCGTTGTAACGACCGATGTAGCAAGAGTCGTGATATGTATACTTTCCTGCATTTGCATCTTCCGCAACGCCCACGTCGATTTTTCCGCTCTTAGAAAGCTCGTTGATGAACTCGGAGTGGTGAACCACTTCGAAGTTACCACCGAATTGCGGATATTCGTTCTTGATAGTATTGTAGCAGTGAGGACAAGCAGTAACGATTTTCTTAACATTATACCCGTTCATCGTGTCCACGTTTGCTTGGGCCAAAGTTTGATACAGATACTCGTTTCCGCCGCGACGCGCCGAATCTCCCGAACAACCTTCTTCCGTTCCTAAGATTCCGAACTTAACGTCCGCTTTTTGAAGGATCTTAACGAAGGATTGGGCAATTCGTTTGTTTCGATCATCATACGCACCTGCGCAGCCTACCCAATACAGAACGTCTACGTTGGAGTCTTCGGCCATAGTTTTAACGCCGAGCCCTTGGGCCCAATCCGCGCGAGAATGAGCAGCGACTCCCCAAGGATTCGAGTTATTTTCCATGTTTACGAATGCGTTTTGTAGTTCGGTCGGGAATTTAGATTCTGCAAGAACCAGATGTCTACGCATTTCCATGATCGCATTGACCTGGTTATTTCCTACCGGGCAGGCTTCCACGCAAGCATAGCAGGTAGTGCATCCCCAAAGAGCTTCCTCGGAGAGACCTTCGTAGTTATTAATGACACCGGTATCAATGGTCGCAATCGCATCCGCAGCTCCATCGCCTTGACCTTCCCGAATTTTTACGACTTCCGGAAGTTTATCCATCAGCGCATGTTTTAAATCAACAATGATGGCTTTCGGATTCAGAACTTTTCCGGTTCGGTTAGCGGGACATTGAACCTGGCAACGACCGCACTCTATACAGGAAAGACCGTCGAGTAGATTCGGCCATGGAAAGTCTTCGGCCCGATTCACTCCCCAAACAGCCGTTTCATCTTCCAAGTTCAGTTTGGAGAGCGCGCCTTTTGGAGTGTCCGACTGTAAAAAATAATTAAATGGAGCGAAGATCAAGTGAGCGTGTTTGGAGGTCGGCACATACAACATAAATGCGAAGACCGCAAGAATATGAGACCACCACATAATTTGAACGACTAAGTCCGCAGTGGAGTATTCCACTCCGATTACTTGCCAGATACTTCCGATGGCGGCTGCGATAGGAGCGGCATCATGAATCGGGTCTGCATATTCCGCTCCGACAGCTTTTGCACCTTCTCCTAATAGAGTCGAAATCATCAAAATGGAAATCATCGAGATTACGATCGCAGAAGCAGGGGAATGAACATCCAATCCTTTGGCTTTCTGAATCCAGCGTCTCCAGGCAAAGAAACCTAGGCCTACTAGAACCAAAACGGTCACGAATTGTAGAATATATTCGTAAATATAATTGGCAGTATCACCGAAAACGGATCCGACTAAGGAAAACTTATACGCGTCTTCCAATCCGTATCCGAATATGCCTGCTACCATTTGGCTGGACGTATGCAGCAGATACGTTACGAAACCGTAGAATATGAATGCATGCATAATTCCACGTAACGGTTCTTTAAAGTTCTTCTTTTGAAGGAGTACGTTTACCAGGAAACTCTTGATTCTGAATCCCCAGTTCGGGTGTTCCCGGAAGTCTTCGGTTCCGGCTGCTTTTCTACCATTGAAAACGAGTTTGAGGCGGTAGAGGACCGCGCGGACGAACACGAAGTTCGCGATTGCGAACAGAACCGTGAAAATCACGTGGAAGGCGATCTTGGATATAGCCATAGTCTTTCAGTAGTACCTTTGTCTTTGGATGGTCTTCAGAAGCACCGTAACGATGGGGAATCACACTGTCCAGGAAAAATTGCCGTAACGTCCGTTCTGATCCGTGCGTGAGAATTTTGCACATTCTCGGCTAAGTAATTCGAATAGGATTTGTTATCTTGAATAGACCTTTTAAAATCCATTTCTTCTCTAGGATTCCTCTTGCAATTTGTCGAGAATAAGTCGCAATTAGAGGGCGTCGTTTTAAACCAAATGGGAAAAAGATCTCGCCTTTTTCAGGTACTCGAAAAGTCTGAAGGTAACAAGCGCAAACAAACGAAAGCCAGTACAAGATGAGTTCTATTTTTCAAAAACAAGCTACAGATATCATTTTAGAGAAGGCTTTGGCCGGAGAGAGGATTTCTCCCGGGGAAGCCCTCGAACTGTATGAGAACGGCGACCATTTAAAGATTATGGGAACAGCCCGTACGTTACGTGAAAAGATTCTGCCCCATACGAGCGCCAGTTACACGATGTTTCGAGTAGTCAATTACACGAATTATTGCAATGTGGAATGTAGCTTTTGTTCTTTCATGGACGAGATCGGAAACGGAAAAGGATACGTGCTATCCAAAGAAGAAATTCTGGAAAAAATGGATTACGCTGTTTCGGAAGGTGCCGACCAGATGTTTTTGCAAGGGGGGGTATATCCGGATCTTCCGTTCGATTATTACTTGGATGTAATTTCCTCAGTAAAACAAAAATATCCGGAGATGCATATTCGCGCGTTTTCTCCCGTTGAAATCATTAATCTGGAAAAAATTACCGGCAAGTCATTGTTAGATGTTCTTTATCTTTTAAAGGATGCAGGACTGGATTCGGTTCCGGGAGCCGGAGCCGAGATACTTACGGATAGAATGCGCAATATTATTTCACCGAAGAAAGCCACGACGGAGGAATGGGTACGCGCGATGGAGACCTGTCATGAGGCCGGCCTTCCAGGCAGCGCCAATATCGTATTCGGGTCCGAAGAAACGAAAGCTGAAGTGATCGAACACCTTACAGTCGTGAGAAATTTACAGGATCGGACAGGCGGATTTCTTTCTTTTATACCCTGGACGTTTCAGCCTCAGACCAAAAGATTCAAGGTTCGCTCGGTTCCTACGACGGAATATTTGAAAGTTTTAGGGATTTGTAGAATCTTTTTAGATAATATTCCGCATATAGAGACGTCCGTTATGGTTTTGGGGAAAGGGGTAGGCCAGCTCGCCCTATCTAGCGGCGCTGACGATATTTCCTCCGTTGTCATCGAAGAGAATGTGCTTCGTTCTTTCGGTCTAAAGACGGAAAAGGAAGCAGTGAAGTTCCTGCAGGAAGCCGAATTTACTCCTAAGAGAAGGGACCTTCTTTACAATTATGAAAAATACGAAGGGAGAGAATACTCCCAATTGCTTTCTTGAGTTTGCATGATGGAAGATAGTTTCCGTCGTAATTTCGTTTCATGAACAAAGCGAGAAGACCGAGGAGGTCAGAATGTTACGTTTCTCTGATATAAATAGCCGAACCTTACTCGGATATCTAGCGTTTACCGGGATTCTACTGGTATGCGCCTGCGTACCGTCTCATAAAGAGAGAGTTCATTTGGAAACGGGGGTAAGCGTGAAGATTCTCGGGCCTCATAAATACGAGTTTGTTGCCATGGGCAAAGCGTCCGTAGTCTCAGTCGACGAACAGAATGTTTTTAAGATGAAAAAGTCCTCTTGTGAAGCCGCAAAATTGCAAGTAACTCAAAGATTAGACGAACTGGAACCGAATCAAAAACACCGGCTTTTTTTTCTGGAACAGAAGGCTCAGACGTACTTCGGCGACGGTGAATATTGCGAACTTACTTATATATACGAACTTCCGTCGGCCAAGAAGTGAATGCGTCTCTTTGCGTATCCTGCTTACTCGCGGCGACGATGGTAACCTTATTTCTTCCGGCCGATTTAGATTTATAAAGGGCCGAGTCTATCGACTGATATAGATCGTCGAATGTCAAATCTTCGTTAAACGGTAGAATCGAGGCCCCGATCGAGATCGTTATAAACACCGGAGTTCCATGCTCGTCTTCGATTGATAATGGTTGAGCCTCCACGCCTTTTCTTAAAGATTCGCAAAGCATTTCTAGTCCTTCCGGATCCACCGAATCCAAGAGAATACAAAATTCATCGCCGCCGATCCGTGCGCACACATCCGTGGCCCTGACTCTGGATTTCATGACTGCAGAAAGAGTTTGCAACGCTTCGTCTCCTGCCATATGTCCGAATTTATCGTTTGTTTCCTTTAAATGGTCCATATCCAAAATAATAAGGGCCATATTGAATTTATATCGACGGGCCCTTTTTTTGAAGATATCGAATTGCTCGATTAGATATCTACGGTTGTATAAGCCGGTAAGGTCGTCCACGCTGGAAATTCTTCTGATCTGATCGTTTTTCTTTCGGAGTCGAATCACAGCTCGAGAAAGTTTATTCTTATCCCGATAGTCCATCATTCTCCAATAATTCATAATGACGTTTCCGAAAGTTCCGACGAAAATATAGGTTAATAGGATCGGAAATTCTTGGAACGCGTTGGATAGGGAATCGGAGAGATAGCAAATTCCGAAAAAAGCGATTCCGAATGTGAGGTTCACCAACACAACGGTCGTCGTAGTTAACCATAGTAGAATGTTCATACTCAAAAGAATGGCGGTCGCCTGGTGAAGATAGATATCGTAATGAACTTCGTCCAAATATAAGAAGGGTAAAAACGAAATAAGCAGAACGGAGGAAGACCATACTTTATAGGATTCCATATTCTTAGGATTCCAATCTGTCTTAAGTGAATTTCTCCAGAGAAATAGGAGAGAAAGCAACACTAATGTGATTCTACTCGAATATAGTAGAAATAGAGGTTCCCCGTTAACGGTTCTGGAATCAGGGATTAAAAACGTAAAGAACGTGATGAGAATACAAAAGGAATAGTGGATTGCGAGAGATTGCCGAATATCGGCCAAGTTGCTTTCGATGAATTCACTAGGATAGTTGTTAAATAGAATTCTCTTAAATAAGTGGCGGGCCCGAAGGTCGCTACCTGGAAACCATTGAACCATTGTTTTCTTTCCGCTTGGATCCGGAAGGATTCCGAGAAATTTCCGTCCCAAGATCCACGGTTCGATTCTAATAATCGTTATAGCAAGAAAGAATTTTGTACAGAGCAAAAAAACGTTGATTTGCCTTGGAAATAAAATAAGGAAGCGCGGATAACGTAACCTTGTGTCAAAAAAGTGATTTTTTTGGATTATAATACGGCAATTTTTCTAGGATTTTTGGTAAGTATATCAGGAATAGGGAATCCAACACCGCCTAAGGAGCGGACTTTCTTACCATTAATGTAGAGACGGATTCCTTTCACTTTCAAATTTTCCATTAAGCTATAGCAGAGTTGATCCACACGATCCTTTAGTAACTCCGGTCCCGCCCCGGTTTCGAATTCGCTTCCTAGGGAAAGTCTCAAGATGCCGTTCTCAACGGAATATTCGTTGGAGTAGGTGAATTTTGCGGGGAGGGCATTGAGCACACCGTTTCTTTTTTCATCCGGATCAGGTCCTTTCGATAATTCTCGGAGAATGAAATGAACCTTGTCGCCGGAGACGTGCTTTCGTTTAACCTGGACGAGTCTTGAATGGCTTTTGTTTCCCTTTCCATAAAATTTGAGAAAATACAATTCGATTTCTCCAGGTTCGTGATGGATTTGTCCGTTGGTTGAAGATTCGGAAATTGCGTCTTTCGGGCTATCAACTACCGGAATAAATAAATCGTCCGAGTCGGTACTCTCGCTTTCCGACCAATTTTGGCCGACTGTTTGCCCCCCATTTTGCATCAATTCGGAAAGAATTTCATCTTCCGCCTTATCCATTACTTCTTCGTGGGTCTGTTTTCCGGAGGCGGATTGAGGAGGTTGCGGTGTCGTTTTTCCGATCGTATTGAATTTCGAAAAGAAACCGGAATCCCCGCCGCTTTCAGTGGATCGGAATCCTCCCCCGGTAGATTTGTCCAATAAAACCAAGACAAATAAAATCCCGGTCAGGACATATAATAGGGATTTTAGTTTTTCCGATTCCGGCACAGTTAGATTTTCGGAAGTTCTTGGAATGCTCTTCTCACTTTTTAGAAGGTTTCTTGAAGGAACTGCAAATCTTCGATCTTAGAATCTCGGGGGAAGGGAGCCCCCGCCCTTCCTGGGCGGGGGCCGGAGCGTAGCGGCGGTACCCGCCCGCATCGCACAAAATCCGTATTTTTGCAATCTTTATTATCAAACTGGCCGATGTGGGAGCTCCTACATAATTTTGGCTTGTCATACGTGGAAATGGGCCCGGTATTTTGCGCTATGTTCGTTTAGTCGGTGATTGTCTCGATGTGCAAAGGGCAGGGAGCCCCCGCCCTTCCTGGGCGGGGGCCGGAGCGCAGCGGCGGTACCCGCCCGTATTGCACAAAATCCGTATTTTTGCAATCTTTATTATCGAACTGGCCGATGCGGGAGCTCCTACATCGAGCTACTCAATTTAGAATATCTTGTCCAAATCTTTCAATTGGGCGAGGGAAACTTCCCAATCCGGAATTTCTCCTGCAGGTGCGTGTCCATAAGCACAGAATGCAAAAGGACATCGGTTCTTTCGGGCCGCCTCATAGTCGGAACTGCGGTCTCCGATCATCAAAAGTGTTTCCGGAGAAAGGTCGTAATCAACCAAGTATTTTGAAATGAGATCGGCTTTACTTTTTAAGGAAATATTATCTAGAATTAGGATCGGATCGAACAGGGAAAGAATTCCCGAGACTTCGAGGATGGTTTCAACGTAAGGTCTACGTCCGTTCGAAGCCGCAAGGATTCGATAACCTTTTTGTTTTAGCGAAGAAACGGTTTCCAAAACTTTAGGATAAAATTCTCCCTCTCCGGAGCGAATTTTATCCACCAATAAATGCAATACCGAATCGGAAATTTGATCCCTTTCGGATTCCATCAGCTGAGGAACGAGATTCAAGAAAATGGTTTTGACCGGCTTTCCGATTTCAAGCATGATTTTCTCACGATCCGGGACTTCTAAAGGGATTCCGGATGCGAGTGAAAACCGGCGAATCGCTTCGGCATAGGTTTCTAAAATAATTCCTTCCGAGGAAAATAAAGTACCGTCAACGTCGAAGGCAAGGGCACGTATCAATTTAGGATTCCAATTCATGGACAAGGCCATAGTTTTGTGCCTAAATTTGAAGACATCCCTTTTTTCCTTCGCTTGATTTTCCGTCCTTCAAGGAGGAAATGGAGAAAGCCGCTATGAGAAAGTTCATTGAAAATCCAGTAGAAGAAGACGCGGCCTTGCCGTCGAAAGCTCGTAAGAGATTGTTCTCTTCTTTCGAGTGGTCCGATTATAAAGCTCAGTTACGCAACCGAATTCAAGCCGGGGATTTGAATCTTTATTTTGAATTAACCGAGTCCGAACGACATGGTATTCAAGAAACGATTCGTTTGAACGTGGGCGCGAGTCCTTACTATCTCTCTCTATCCGATCCTTTCGATCCTCAATGCCCGATACGTAAAATGATCGTCCCTCAGAGAGAGGAGGCTTTTTTTGCGCCGGAAGAAGCTTTGGACCCACTTCATGAGGAGAGTCTTTCTCCGGTAAAAGGTCTTACCCATATGTATCCGGACCGGGTTTTATTATTTTCCAACCATGAATGTTCAGTTTATTGCAGACATTGTATGCGAGGACGTAAAGTCTCCGATAGTTTTGAACGGATGGAAATTATCGATCTCGAAGCTTGCTTTGCCTATATAAAAGCAAATCCTGAAATCTCGGACGTCGTTATTTCAGGCGGTGATCCGTTGAATCTGTCCGACGCAAAGATCGATACGATCCTTGAAAATTTGGAAAAAATCTCTCATGTAAAGGTATGTCGCATCGGAACCAGGAACCCTGTCACGCTACCGATGCGAATTACTTCAGAACTTTGTAAAATGATTGAATCTCATAATACGGACAATTTATCTATTTTTTGTAATACTCAGTTCAATCATGAAAAGGAATGCACTTCCGAAGCTAAAGAAGCGGTGCTTCGGTTATTAAAGGCAGGAGTCAATATCGGAAACCAGTGCGTGATCTTAAAGGGAATTAACGACGATGGTGAGTCGATGTTGAGGCTGCACAAAAAACTCTTAGAATTGCGAATTCGGGCCTATTACATGTACGATCCGGAATTGATTCCAGGATCCAGAGGATTTAGAACTCCCCTCTATAAGGGAATTCAGATATTGGAATATATGAGGGGAAAAATCGGCGGCATGGGAATTCCCCAGTTCGTGAACGATTTACCCGGAGGCGGCGGGAAAATTACTTTGGGTCCGAATTGGTATTTGGGTTTCCATAAGGAATCGAAAACTCATGTGTTTCGTTCCGCGATTCATGGAACCTATCATTTGAGCCCGGAACCGTATGATAGCGATTACGAATCGTACTACCCGGAATTGGATCAGAAAGTTTGGGACTCCATTCGAAATTCTGCATATTCAACGGATAAGGGCGTTCCTCTCGGCGGGCGGGGAAAGTCATCATATGAAAAATGAAAATTCTTCCGTTTTGCTCGTTCCCGACGTTGACGAAGCCGATGTCCCGCAAAATTTAAAGCAAGAGTGGGAGAGTCTAGAATCGGTCGACTATATAAAATCCTGTCTACAAGAATCGGGTGAACTCGTGGAGTTAGTCAGATCTCCGTCGGATTTACTGGAACGCTTATCTTTTTTTTCGACTCTGCCTTTCTCCGAAAGACCGGTTCTTTTTCATTTAGTGGAAGGATTTTTATCCCGAAACCGCGAGGCTTGGCTTCCGGCGCTTGCCGAATACTTCGGTTTTCCACATACCGGTTCCGACGCTTATGCTCATACGTTAAGTTTAGACAAACATGCATCCAAATTATTCTCTCGTTCTCTAGGAATTCCAACCGCGAATTGGGGATGTATAGATGGCGCTAATTTCACGGGGGGCGATGATGCCTCCTGCGACTTCCCGAACGATTCGGAATTTCCGGTTTTCATAAAGCCAAGGTACGAAGGCTCAAGCTTAGGAATCACCCGATCGAATATCGTTTCGAGTCGAGCGTCTTTAAATTCGTTTTTTAGCGAGAAAGGAAGCTCACATCCTTCTTGGATTTGGGAATCCTATCTACCCGGAGAAGAATGGACCGTCGCGGTGATCGGATCTCCGACGGAAGGATATCGAGTTAGTCAGGTCGCTCGTATCTGCTTGGAAAATTCGGATGAAACGGTATACGGTCAACGGACCAAAACGAAATCTTCGATGCCCGAAAGATTGATCTTTGATCTGGATGTCGAACGATCGGCTTTGGTTCGATCTTTTTCTCTTTTACTCTGCAAGAAAATCCAAACGATCGGCGCCGTGCGTTTGGATTGGAAATCCACCGATGATGGGTGTCCTCAATTTTTGGAATGGAATACGACTCCTGGTTTGTCGCCTTTTTATAGCAGTTTTCCTATTTGCTATGCGCATGAATTTGGAAATTATTCATCTTTATTAAGCGATCTATTAAGAATGGCAAGAAGCGAATTTCAAGGGGAAAGATTCGCGTATGCAAAAATGAAATCCTTTAAAGGAGTATTTGATCGTCGATGATGGGAACGTTTCGGGATGAATTGATCTCTTTGGTAGCGGATCATAAGGTTTTGACTTCCAATCCCTGGCTGGAACAGAGAGAAAAGCGAATGGAAAGATCCGACTTACTCCTTTGGTTAAAGCAGGAATACTTCGTTTCGGTCGCATTCGTTAATTGGTTTTTGAATGCGGCTGCTATATCCGATTCTGTGTCTTCTAAAATCGTGTTAGTGGAGAATATCTGGGAAGAATTGGGGGAAGGCAAGGAAGATGAGGCGCATGTTTCCCTCCTTAAAAGATTTCTGGCTGAAATGGAGGAATCTGTCACCGCCGAGGATTTACTGCCGGAAACCGCGCAGTATTTGGGTTTGATGCAAAGAATTACGACGACTGATTTTCTTGCAGCTTTGGGGGCCTTAGGGCCGGCAAACGAATACTTGCTCAAATTGGAATACGGAAGGATGTTTCTTTCTTATAAGGAATTAAAATCGCGGATTTTACTTCCCGATGGAAAATTCTTTCAAGTGAATCTGGATGCCGACGAATCACATTCTGAAAAATTGTTTCGTTTAATCCAAGAAGTCGCTGACGACGAGCCGAAGCGTGAGAGAGTCAGAGAAGGGGCAATTCTTGCTTTGAATGCACGCCTGGTCTTTTACGACGGCCTACAGCGAATCGCAGAGCCGATCTCGAAAAAATAATCGTTTCAATCTTACTTTGCCGGCCGGAAAGATATGCAAATTAGGAATTATTTCCTTTTTTTCTAAATGCCTTTAGCAGATTCATGAATAGAATTCCGAGGATCGGCACAAAGGGGAAGTATAGAAGCGGTGCAGCCCAGCGCCACCCAGACAAGGAATGGGAAAGTCTTCGAACCGCAAAAAATCCGGGATACCGAGTGTTTCCTTCTACGAACTGCACATTTCCGGCCGCCACATCGATTGTCAATGACGGATGAATTTTTTGTAATTCATCTTTCTTTAATGTTCGGAACGATTGAAAATGAACGCTACTATCCAAACATTTGTCTTTCAGGGACCCGGCTAAATCGGCACAAAACTCGCATTCGCCGTCATAAAGGAAAATTTTTTCGTTCATGCAATTTTAATTAAGGAAATGACTCCGATTTCTCCTTTGGTTCCAGGTCGACCGGCAGATTGCGTAAGAAGGAACAGACTTCAGGAATGGCTTTATCTTCCAGGCCGATCCAAAAATAAATCCAAACTCCTTCTTTTTGCATCCCGCTGCATTCCTTTGTATACCACTTTGAGATCGTATTTTCCAATCTAGCTCTCCAGAAAATTTTGGGATACTTGGAAAGCATCGCGTCCCAGATATCCCTACCGACTCCTTCGCCTCTTGCGATTTCGTTTACCGCGAATTTGGATAGGAATGTTCCCCAGGGAGTATTCTGTAGGATTGCACAACCTTTGTATGCGGATTCCAAAAGAATTCCCGCAAAATTCTTATTCCAAAAGCCTTCCTTTAACCTTTTGCCAAAGGCTTCCTCCACGAGACCGTTCAGCCTTTCCGGATCCAGAGTGGAGAGTGTTTCGTGGAATTCGATCCGATTTTTTTTCCGGATTAAAGTTCCACTTCCTTTAATGGTGAAAAGTTCTTTCAAAAGACTCGGCGCCGACGTGACAGCAATATGAAAGTTGGCGTCGCTTACTGCCGAAAAAACCTGATTGGCTTCCGACAAAAGATGTCGATGTTCTTCCGCGATCTCGTCCCTCGAATCAAAATCCAAGATGGAGATTTTTTTCCCGTCCGGCGCATACAGCCCGCCATGGGTTTTTAATAGAATCAGCTTTTTTGTTTTTAGCTCTTTGCAGAGATTTGATAGGTATGGAAATACGTCCGAACCGCCGAGATCCGTTACGAAAACCGGAATTTTTCTTTCCTTTAGAGAAGAGTGAACGGATTCGAGAGCATTGCTCGGATTACGAAACCATTTAGCCGGAAGATTATGAGAGCCGGGCAAACTAGTTTCGAAAGTTCCGTCTTTAAATTCGTCTAACGTTGTTTTTGGAAGGTTAGGGGCACGATAAAAGAGATTCGCATATGAAACTCCGTCCTTTTCCAAAACAACGACAGGGAAGAGTTCCAACTTTTGAAGAAGCTTTAAATTGTATAAAAGCGCTTCCGCCGATTCCGTCAATGCTTCGGAATCGGCATGAATTACGGCAAACTTCTCCGGCTCCAAGGAGCGGAAAAGTTTCAGGAACTGGAAGCTATCCTTGGAGTTCTCGGTAACTTCCAGAAGTTTAAGGAGGATTTCCTGGTGGTTCATCTCTCCTCGGATTCTCCTTAGTCGATGCGATAGGCAACCAATTTTCCCTTTAACTTAGCAATCGTAACCGATTGTTCTCTCGAAGCTTTTAACTTCAGATTGCCTAGTAGGGAAGGATCCCCCGCGACGAGGGCTACATCGGTTTCCTTAAATCTTTCCTTGAGTGTCGTTCCCCATTCCGCGTATAGCTCCGCAACGGTTTCTTTGTCGCCGATTCTTACGCCGTAAGGAGGATTCGTTACGATCTTTCCGTTTTTGAACGGGAAATCTTCGGGAGGGGATTGAGCGGGGAATACATCCCACCGAATTAAATCGGAAACTCCGGCTTCCTTCGCGTTTTCTTTAGCTAGCTCGATTGCTTCTTCCGATACGTCGGATCCGAATAAAATCGGACCGGCTTCTTTCGAAGTTTGCTCACTCGGTTTAAAGGAGCCGAATAGTCGGGAAAAGATGGAGGATCGGGAAAGGCTTCGGTAATTCACCCAGCCGCCGTTGCGAACTCTAAGAGCTGCTTCGATTAATAATGTTCCGGATCCGCAAAATGGATCGTATAACGGTTCATTAACTTTCCAACCTGAAAAACGGAGAAGAGCTTGCGCCAGTGTTTCCCTGATCGGAGCTTCCCCCCCTTGTCTTTCATGGCCCCTTCGTTGAAGAGGTTGCGCGTGAAGTGCTAAAAACAATTTCGCCTGATCCATTCTGGAACGTAGATAAAACAGGACTTCCGGTTCGTCACGATCCGCTTCGGGTAAGTCCAGACCCTTTGCTCTAAATCGGTCAAAGATGGCGTCCTTTAATCGATAGGTAGCATAACGTGAATCGGGTAGGGTATCCTTCGTGCTGGCGTCAATTCTGAAACGAGTTCCCGGTGAAAGTAATTTCTCGAACGGATACATCGCAGCGACTTCGTAAAGATCGTCCGGTTCTTGGATGTCTCCCCAAGAGGAAAGTTCAAAGCTGATACCTGATGCAATTCCGGAACCTAAGCAAAAATCTCTTACTTTCTTTGCCGGTCCTTTAAAGAAAACGCCGCCGCGATTTTCCGATAAGACTTCCAAACCCGCTTCCTCGACTTCTTCTTTTAAAAGAAATGAAAGTCCGTCTCCGCAAGATGCATGAAACGTCAGACTTTCCGGTCTATCAAATTCGCTTAACGATAATTTGGTGGAGTTCCAGCCGGAACGAACGTCTTCGTAACGCTCGTTTTCTTCGGAGGGAAAGCTTCGCTCGTTTCCATAGGAATCCGAATCACTTTGAGGACGAGACCCGAATGGTTTTCGCCCCCCTTGACGAGGAGGACGATCGCTGCCTTCACGAGATCCGAATGGTTTACGGTCGCCGCCTTCTGAAGAACGGTATGGTTTGCGATCTCCGCCTTCTGAAGAACGGTATGGTTTGCGGTCTCCGCCTTCGCGAGATACGAATGGTTTACGATCACTGCCTTCACGAGAGCCGAATGGTTTACGGTCGCCGCCCTCTGAAGAACGGTATGGTTTGCGGTCGCCGCCTTCACGAGAACCGAATGGTTTACGATCGCCGCCTTCGCGAGAGCCGAATGGTTTACGGTCGCCGCCTTCACGAGAGCCGAATGGTTTACGATTTCCGTCTTCTCGATTTCCACTCCCTTCGCGGGAACGATAAGGTTTGCGATCACCGCCTTCACGAGAACCGAATGGTTTGCGATCACCGCCTTCTGAAGAACGGTATGGTTTGCGATCGCCGCCCTCTGAAGAACGGTATGGTCTGCGGTCGCCGCCTTCACGAGAACCGAATGGCTTACGGTCGCCGCCTTCACGAGAGCCGAATGGTTTACTGTCGCCGCCTTCACGAGAGCCGAATGGTTTACGATTTCCACTCCCTTCGCGGGAACGATAAGGTTTGCGATCACCGCCTTCACGAGAACCGAATGGTTTGCGATCACCGCCTTCACGAGAACCGAATGGTTTACGATTTCCGTCTTCTCGATTTCCACTTCCTTCTCGGGAACGATAAGGTTTGCGATCACCGCCTTCACGAGAACCGAATGGTTTACGATCACCGCCTTCTGAAGAACGGTATGGTTTGCGATCGCCGCCTTCGCGAGATCCGAATGGTTTACGATTTCCGTCTTCTCGATTTCCACTTCCTTCTCGGGAACGGAATGGTTTGCGATCGCCGCCTTCTGAAGAACGGTATGGTTTACGGTCTTCCCCATCTCTGGAACGCGAGGGTTTTCTGTCTCCCCTAGGTGAGGAAGAATTTCCGTCCGAAGAGCGAAATGGTTTTCTATCTCGGCTCTGGGATCCACCGCCGCTAGAACGATACGGTTTACGTTCTCCATCCGAGCTTCCGCTTTCTTTGGCTCGATACGGTTTTCTTTCCGTATCGGGTTTGCTCTCCCTGGAACGGAATGGTTTGGATTCGCCGTCTTTATCTGGACGAGATTTACTGCCGGAGCGGAACGGCTTGCTGTTGGAAGGATCTGAAGATCCTGTGCCCCTGCCTGTCTGACGTGAGGAGGGGCCTTTTTTATTCGCGGATTTTTTTGGAAACAATGTTTAGGAGAGTTGTTGGGCTAAGTAATTCTGAACCCCGATGGTTTTGATGATTTCGAGCTGGGCCTCGAGCCAGTCGATATGCTCCTCCTCGGATACGAGGATCTTCTCGAGCAATTCGCGAGTGCCGTTGTCTTTATTACGGGTGGAAATTTCTATTCCCCGGTTCAGACGCTCTACGGCTGAATATTCTACGTCTAGGTCGTTCTTAAGGATGTTTTCTATGTCTTTGCCTACATTGATTTTCAAATATCTTTGTAGATCCGGGACGCCGTCCAAAAAGAGAATGCGCTCGATGACCTGATCGGCGTGGTGCATTTCTTCAATGGATTCCTTTTTCATATAATCAGCTAACTTGTCGTAGCCCCAATTCTTATTCATTTTTGCGTGAATGAAATACTGGTTGATCGCGGTGAGTTCGGCGGAGAGTACTTCCGCTAGGATTTCGAGGACTTCTTGGTTTCCTTTCACGTTGTTTCTCCTCCAATTTATCACTATAAACGATCCGGTGCTATTTTGGAAAGCCCTATTCCGAATCAGGACTTGAGGGACTCGCTTGTTTTTGACTTTGCGTGGGATTCGGCTTCGAATCCTGTGTAGGATATGCCCCAGGCCTATCTTCTGGATGCTCAGTTGAGCAAGTTTGGTAAGACGGATTCCGATTACCAATCGCTTTCCTATGAGACTGCGAATCACTTACTTAAGCGGAACCCGGAATTTCGACCGGAATTTCTAATCTTTTCCGCTATGGCCCCGGAGAAGTACACGGGAGAAATTTTTTTACCTGCAAAAATAAAAGAAGATCTTGGACTTCCTAGTCTTTACGCGATCAGGACGGAAACAGCCTCTTCCAGCGGAGCTTCGGCCGTTCATTTAGGTCGATACTTGATTCTTTCGGGCCGATTTCGTAGGGGGATCATCATTGCCACGGAGGTAATGAGTCGATTACCTCGAGAAGAAAACAATCTTTTACTTGGATCCGTTTTATCCGAAACGCAAAGAAAGTTTGCGATGTCCATGGCTCAAGGAGGCGCGATGACTACGACTCGCTATCTGCATGAATACGGATATTCCAGGAAGGACCTCTTTTTACTTTCAAAGAAACTGCATGATAACGGCCTGGAAAATCCGATCGCGCATATTAAAAAAAAATTAACTGAAGAGGAATATTTCGCGTCTCCGATTTTTTCCAGCCCACTTTGCCTATACGATATTTCTCCATTATCGGATGGGTCTTGCGCGATATTATTGGAATCCGATTCGGATCGAATCGCGTCGGACAAATCGAAAATTTCCGTTATAGGAACCGGGCATGGTCTCGGTCATGTAAACGGAACTCCGGGGGGCTTAAGTTTTCCATCTTCAGTGGAGGCGTTCGGTCAAGCTTACAAGGATGCCGACATAAAACCTTCCGATGTAAGGGTGGCGGAACTTCATGATGCGTTTACACCGTTTGAATTGATCGGAGCCGAGGATGCAAGTCTGTTTCCGAAAGGAAAGGCATTGAAGTTTGTGGAGAAAGGAACTAGCGATAAGAGAGGAAAGCTTCCGATCAATCCCTCAGGCGGATTAAAGACGAGAGGCCATCCGGTAGGAGTTTCCGGCTTAGCACAGATCTCCGAACTATTTTCTTTTATGAAAGAAGGAAACCATCCGATAGGATTGGCTCTTTCCATAGGCGGATTGGGTATAAATAATTTTGCGACAATCCTAAAGTTGGAGAATTAAGTTGCGCAAAAGTCGGTTAAAGAGATCGGTTTCCCGTTTTTTAGCAAAGGTGCTTAAGGATAGAAGGAAGAAATGACGGAGAATATTCTTTTAATACAAACTGCTTTCTTAGGCGATCTGATTCTGACTACCCCTTTGTTTCGAGAAGTAAAGAGGAAGTATCCGAGATCGAAGTTAACGGTAATCGTAAACAAAGGAACGGAATCCGTTTTGGAAGCGAATCCTTGGATCGACGAGATCATTCCGTTGGACAAAAAAGTCATAAAATCTTCGATGTTCGGTTTTTGGAATTTCACTTTGGAAATTAGAAAACGTAAATTTACTCTATGCATTGTCCCTCATTTTTCGTTTCGATCCTCTCTTATTGCCTGGAGATCCAGAGCTCCCCGCAGAATCGGTTATAAAACCGCAGGCTTTTCCTTCTTATTAACGGAAAGAAAATCGCGTCCTATTAAAGGTCCTCACGAAGTGGATAAACTCCTATCTTTACTTTATTCCGAGGAAGAACTTAAATCCGTATCTCGCAGACCGGAACTCTTTTGGAAGGAAGAATCCGTAAAAGGAATTCAAGAAATTCTAAAAAAGAAAAATTTGGAAAAGGGTAAATACGTATTGATCGCACCATCTTCCGTTTGGGAAACTAAGCGTATGCCTGCGGAAAAATTTCGCGAAGTGGGGAAATCACTGAAGGACAAGACGGGCTTGCAGATCGTTCTTACCGGAGGAAAAGGAGATATTCCTTTATGCGAAGAAGTAGGAAGCGGGTTTGCGATCAATCTAGCTGGGCAAACGACTTTGCAGGAAATGTCTTATTTAATGAGCGGTGCGGCGCTACTCGTGACGAACGATTCTTCCCCGATTCATTTCGCCTCCGCATTTGACGTGCCTACTTTGGCCGTATTCGGTGCAACAGTGCCGGATTTCGGATATACTCCTTTGGCTACGAGAACGTTCATTTCGGAAATTCAAGGTTTACCATGTCGACCGTGCGGAATTCACGGAGGTAGAGTTTGCCCTGAAGGTCATTTCCGTTGCATGCTCGAACAGAATCCGAATCGAATTGTTCAGGAAGCTCTTCGTCTAATAGGAAGGTAAATTATGGATCATAGTATTTTCAAAAAACGAATCCGGACCGTTCAAAATACTTTAAAGTCCGGGGACGTCCTGCTTTTATTCGCAGCTTCCCTAAGGATTCGGAATCGGGACGTCGAATATAAATTTCGCCAAGACTCGGATTATTATTATCTTACTGGAATCGAGGAAGAGGACGGCATTCTCGCGTTGCGCCGAGATTATTCCGTGCACTTCGCTCTACCGAAAGACAAAGAGAGGGAAATCTGGACAGGAATTCGGCTGGGTAAGAAAGAGATCGGTTTAAGGTTGGAGCTTGACGAAAGTTATGATTTAGGAGATTGGGATTCTAAAATCGGAGAGATCTTAACCAATCAATATACTCTATATCATTTTTTTGGAAAGGAGAAGGAAAGGGATTCTCGATTACTCGATTTAGTGAGTTCGCTTAACCAAAGATTGCGGGAAGGAAAATTCGGTCCCCAAAGATTGGAGATTCCCAACTTTCTGCATGAGATGAGAATGATCAAATCCCCCGAAGAAATCGATAAATTAAAGGAATCTTCGAGGATCACCGCGTTCGGTCACGAAAGATTGATGCGTGAAACTAGGCCCGGAATGTACGAATTCGAACTCGAAGCGATTTTGGAATCCGAATACCTGAAACACGGGGCATGGGGAGGCGGATACGGCCATATCGTTGCTGCCGGTAAAAATGCCACGATCTTACATTATACTACGAACCGGGCAAGGATCGGCGAGAACGAGGCCATTCTGGTAGATAGCGGTGCGGAGAAAGATTATTACACTGCGGACGTTACTCGAGTCTTTCCTTCGGGAAAGAAATTCACAGCGGAACAGAAGGCAGTGTACGAGCTTGTGCTGTATGCTCAGAAAGAAGCGATTTCAAACACTTTGGAAGGAGTCGAGTTTAACGCAGTTCATGAGTCTACGATTCGGACGCTTACTTCCGGATTGAAAGACATGGGATTTTTGAAAGGGGATGTTTCCGGTCTGATCGAGAAGGGAGAATTTAGAAGATTCTACATGCATAGAACCGGGCACTATCTCGGCATGGACGTGCACGACGTAGGCCGGTATTTTGAAAATGGAAAGAGTAAACCTATGCGAAACGGTTTGGTCGTTACCGTAGAACCGGGATTGTACTTCGATCCTTCGGATGAAAATATTCCCGATGCATTTCGCGGCATCGGTGTCAGGATCGAAGATGACGTTTTGGTAAACGGTAAGAGTCCGATCGTCCTAACCGAGATGATTCCGAAAGAAATCGACGAAATCGAATCCTTACGAACTTAATCCCGCTTTTATTAGAAGGCCGGAATTGAAAGAGGCGGGCTTACGCCTAAAAATTAAAATTGTCAAAATAGAAATTATTTCCGTATTATTATGTCATTTTATTTTACGCGTTATCCTCCTTTTTCGCGTTAACGCATAGTTTTAATAATTATATATTACATTTTATAGAAATTCTATTGAGCTTTTTTCCCGTTATTTGCATATGCCTTCAGTTATGGAGGATGTATATAGAATATGGAAGAACGTTTTATGGATTTTTTAATCTCGTCGAGCGGATTTACTAGGATAGATCTACGTATCCCGATCGATTTGGAATCTATTTGGAGAGAGGGCGTCAAGAAATACGAAGGCCCCGCAGGATATCTAAGGTATTTACTTTCTTCTTATAAATTGAGGAGATTTCAAGGTTCATTACCAAAATGGAAGTTTCGTAAAATCAGATCCTTCGATTCTAGAAAACGGATAAAGGTACGAATTAAGGATTATTGTGAGGCTGTGTGTTTCGCGACTCAGTACAAAGTGTCGTTGAGCAGCTTTATTTCCGCTTTACTTGAAATGGATACGGATGCGATTTCGAAATCGCCAATAAGCGTTTCAGGTTCTACTTTGGAACCCCAAGCGAGAACCGGCATAATTATACCGTTTCCACTACGGAAAGGCGGATCGATTGCGAGAGGAGCTTAGTTTTCCGCTAGATAAATGCGAACGGCTTCTTTCAAAACGGAAAGTCCGATTGGCAGCGCGGATTCATCGAAATCGAATTTGGAACTATGATGGGGGTGAATGAATCCTTTGCTTGGGTTCATGGAGCCTACGAAGAAATAGCAACCGGGCACTCGCATTAAAAATGCGGAGAAATCTTCTCCTCCCATGGTTTTGGCGCCTTCTTCCGTTATATTACCCTGACCTAAGACGGTATCAGCCGCCCGTCTTACGATAGATGTAATATACGGGTGATTGATTGTGGGAGCATTCGTTCGATCATACTGTATAGTTACCGTTGCGCCGAAAGAGGCTGCGATATTTTCCACGGTTCGTCGGAACAAATCGGGCGCTTTGTCGAACATTTCTTTCGTAAAGGTGCGGATCGTTCCTTTCAAATCCGCCGTTTCCGGGATTACGTTGAATGCATTGCCGGAGTGAAACGCCCCCACAGTTACGACGCAGGAATCGAGAGGATCCGTATTTCTAGATACGATACTCTGTAAAGCGGTTACGATCTGGGATCCGACAAGAATCGGGTCTACCGTGTGCTGAGGCATTGCCCCGTGGCCGCTGATTCCTGTAATCGTAACGGAGAATTCATCGACTGCTGCCATCATCGGGCCGTCGACCACACCAATCTTGCCGACAGGAATGTGATTCCAAACATGAAGTGCGACAGCTGCGGAAACATCATATTTCTCGAGGATTCCCTCTTCGATCATTCGATCTGCACCTTGTCCACCTTCTTCCGCAGGTTGGAAAACCAGTAGAACTCTACCTTTCGGAACGATAGCGGCCAAATCTTCTTTCAGGTCGGAAGCGAGTCCCATCAGCACGGAAGTATGAGCGTCGTGACCGCAAGCGTGCATCACCCCTTTGTGGACAGACGCATAATCGACCTTATTTTCCTCAAAAATCGGTAGAGCATCCATGTCCGCTCGGACGAGGAGGGTTTTACCTGGCTTACCGGAATCTATTAAGCAGGCAATTCCGGTGGTTGCGATTCCATCTTGGAAAGAATACCCAAGAGAGGTAAGATGTTTAGCTACATAAGCGGAAGTACCCTTTTCATCGTATTTTAATTCGGGATGTTTATGGAGGAAGCGACGATAGGTTACGAGTTCTTCGGCTCGCAGAGAGGATACGGATTTCATAGAAGCACCTAACTTCCAAGGAACAGGAGAGGCATTGAGAAAGTCTTCCTTTTTTTCTCCCAAAAAAGTCGCAGCAATGTGACCGGATTCGGTATCTCAAATTATGGAAGAAACGAGAAGAAGACCTCTGTCAGTAATTTCTGGCACTGATTTGTTGGATAAAATCCCCACCCTTCTTGGGCGGGGGCCGGAGCGAAGCGGTGGAATTGCCTTATTTCAGAAAAATCGAGGAGACGCAAATATTTTTCATTCTGAAATTCTTGTAGGAACTCCAACAGAGTTCGTATCCTATCGGATCGAGAGTGTATATAAAAAAGTAGGACTATAAAATCTATATCCTGGCTGGGCAGTGAATCATAGGGTTCTATCGTAGTCGCTTAATTCCTTTTTCCAAACTTGAGTGCCGCAGTAATGGTCGCCTTCGGGGCAATATGGTTTCACGTCCCCTTGAAGTCGGATCCAGCAGGGGGCTTTAATCCATTTTGCGATCTGAGGGTGAACTTGTCCGATATCGGTAAGTTCATTAATGGACGCTTGGAAAATCTCTTCTTGGGCATTATAGCATGTTCGGGCTCGCCATTTATGATGAAGATTTAAAAGGTCCCCACTCTCATAAAAACGGATCGGGAATGCGTTCGGAAGCAGGTAAGTCGCATATTCCGGTTTTCCACCGGCCTCCAAGAAGCGGTTTAGATTTTTGAAAATACCGTCCATCTTGGTTCGATAAGTCTCTTCCAACTGGGAATACTTTAAGACGACTTTAGGAAGAATGTAATCCGGCATTCCTGCATACTGAGACATCAATACAGGGCGAGAACCCGGAACCATTCTGTGTCTTTGGTCTTGACTGTCAGCAGTATGAGAAATTCTTTTTTTGAAAGTATAATGAACGTTAAACATAGCTCTAGAAAGTGAACTCATTGTTGTTTCGTTCAGAGTGGAAGTTAGATGTCGATTTTTGCTCGGATCGAGTACCAAACGAATTGCGTCTTCGTCGTTTAGGGCGGTTTTCGCAATACCGAGCGCCGATCGGACGGAGGAGGCCAGGATCTCCTGTCCATTCGAAGCATACGATGCTAAGCGCGAATAACGTGCATCCAGATCTACGTCGAATTCCCTCACAAAATTTTTAGCATCGACAGGCCTGTACTCTTGAGCGCTATCTCTGTAGAACTCGGTAAAAAAACGATACTCCGAAGTTTCTTCCAACGGAATCGGATCGTCCATTTCTTCCACGTAGAGCGGATCCGCATCTCGAACCTTTTCTATCATCGCTTCCACGACGAATTTCTGTTCTTCAGGAACATTAAACGAATTCATCAAACGGTAATATCGATGAAGCGTGAGACCGTTTACCGAATGATAAAGATAGGTAAATGTTCCGAGAGGCAATAAATATCTAGCGACCTCTAAACATTTTTTCTTTATTGCGGCTTGCCATTTTTCAGGATAGCTGGCCCTGGCTTTGTAAACTAGGAAATATTCGTCCTGTATAAAGGGGTGTAAAAGTTCGACAAATTCAAAATAAGCGTTGGATGCGTATTCGATCGCTTCGGTATACAGTTCCAATTGTTTCCCTTCGAGATTAGGAGGAATATAATAATTTTCCCGTTTTACTTCGACGTATCTCTGGCTGACTTGTTCGGAGTTATAGTACGGATGGGAATGTAAGAAAGACCATACGAACTGACGGGAGACTTTATCTAGAGTAAAAATAAAATGCGGATGTTGACGAGTGGTGAGATGCCCCGCCTTCTTCGTGGATTTTGCCACCTTATCTCGAATTTCCAAAGATTTTTCGGAACTTACCATATCTTCCGGAAGCAAAATCCCTTTTGAAGAATAGCAGGTCCTTGCCGATGCGATTGCTAGGTTAAATGGTTCTTTGGTGGAATCTAAAAGTTGGATAATGGGTTTCTGACTTTGCATAGCATTCGATGGGGGGAGAATTCCCGGAAACGCTAGGATGAAAAATCATCCAATTGGGGAAAGGATTTTCCGACATAATTCTATTCTTATGTCGCTTTAGAATTTGAAAATCGTAGGACCCAAAACTCAATTTTTGCGGTTTTTACCCGAATGCTGTCAATTTTACAGGTTTATACTCATTTATTCTTTGTTTTGGAAGATTTCTTCGTCTTTTTGGGCGACTGTTCCTCATCGTCGGAATCGTCTATTTCAGAATGATTTCCCCAAGAATCGGGTTCGACCGGAATTGAAACGTGATTTTTATTATGAGTCTTTTGAAACTCTGCTTCCAATCTCTTTTTATCCAAGGCTTTCCGCTCTTCTTGGTGTTGATAAATATTTAACAGATACTCCATTACGATAGGAAGCAATACTCGAGAAAGTACCGTAGCGACGATAATTCCGAAAATTACTACCGTCGCTAAAGGCCTTTGGACTTCGGCTCCTGCCATAGTGGATATAGCCATCGGTAGAAAACCGACGGCAGCGATTATTTCAGTAGTCATTACGGGTCTGAGCGAGTTGACTCCTGCTGTGATTACAGCGACCGAAATGCGTAGTCCTTTTGCCAATTCTTCGCGTAACGTTGAAGCATATACGACTCCATTTAACACTGCGATACCGCTCACTGCTATAAAACCGACACCGGCTGGAATACTAAATGGGAGCCCTCTTACTACCAAGCCGATGATTCCCCCGGAAATCGCCAAAGGAACCACGATAAAGACACCTAACGCATAGTAGACGTTACCGAAAGCGGCCATGAGCATGAAAAAAATAATTGCGAGCGCTACCGGAACGACGAATAAAAGCCGATATTTGGCTCGAGTAAAGTTTTCAAACTGCCCGCCCCAATCCGTTCTATACCCGTCCGGTAAAGTTTGCTCGAGTTCTGTCGTCGCTTTCTGGGCTTCGTTTACGAAACCCACTAAATCCCTTCCGCGAACGTTAGCTTCCACCATGATACGACGTTTCAACGCTTCTCTATAAATGGCGGCAGGCCCTTCTTCGAATTGTATGGTCGCTACTTGCCCGAGAGGGATCGTGATTCCTCCGGAGGTCATGACAGGGATATTTTCCACTTCGCTTAAATCGGATACGTCAAGTTGGAGGCGAACGACCAGGTCAAAACGTTTGAAGCCTTCAAAAACCCTTCCTGCAGTTCGTCCTATTCTTAAGGCCTCCACAGTGGTAAGTATTTCTTCCGCTTCGACCCCGTACCTCGCCATTTTTTGCCGATCCGCTTTGATTTCGATTAACGGAAGTCCTAAAACCCGTTGAACTCTGAGATCCGCGGCGCCCGGAACTTTTTTAATTTTCTCGGCAAATTTGGTCGCGGTATCTTTTAGCACCTGCAAATCGTCACCGTAAATTTTAACGACGACGTCCGCTTTGGATCCGGACAACAACGCATTTACCCTATTTTCGATAGGCTGGGAAAGTGCGATCGTACTGGAAGGAACGGAGTCTAGGATCGCGTCTTTCATTTTATCCATCAACTCCTCGCGAGAAGATGCGCTAGTCCATTCGCTAGCGGGACGAAGTTTTACCATCGCTTCTCCCTCTTCGGTTCCGACGGGTTCCGCCGCGGATTCACCTCTTCCCATTCTTGAGACTACGCCTAATACTTCCGGAAACTTTCCGATCACTTTCTCGAGTTCCGTGTTTGTTTCCCGGGAGTAGTTCAACGATGTGGAAGGAAGTCGTTTAATATCGATCGCGAATTCGCCTTCGTCGATTCTAGGTAAGAATTCCGAGCCAAGGGTAGAGCCCAAAATTAAGGAAAGGACAAATATTCCCACGCCTGCACGAAGAAATAAACTTTTGTTTTTCATTCCGAAATCCAAAAGTTCGAGATATTGACCGGTGATTTTGTCCCAATATTTGCTATGATGAAACACGGGTTTCCGAAAGATAATGCTCGCTGCAGCCGGAAATGTAGTTAATGTGAATACAAGAGCAGTGGCTAAGGAGATCGCGACAGTGATCGCCATCGGCTGAAACATTCTTCCTTCCACACCTTCCAAGGTCATTAGAGGGAGATATACGAGTAGAATAATCGCCACCGAGAATGTGGCAGCTCTTGCTACCCTTACGCAGGCTTCCGTTATAATTTCCTCGGCAGCGAGATCCTGATCTGCCTGAGTGTTTTGTAATTCATAAAACGCTTTTCGGAAAATGAATCCATGGAGTATGGATTCGAGCATTACGATCGCACCGTCTACGAGAAGACCGAAATCCAAGGCGCCCAAGGACATCAAGTTTCCTACGATTCCGAACATTCTCATAAAGATCGTAGCAGCTAACATCGGGATCGGAATAGCCAAGCTGACCAGTAGAGCACCTTTAACGGTTCCCATCGCTACGATCAATATGAGGATAACCAAGACTCCGGCTTCGGCTAGGTTGGTGAAAATCGTTCCGAGGGTTCTACCGATAAATTCGGATCGATCGTAAAAGGTGACTATTTGCATCCCGGACGGAAGCCTGGTTTTTAGCTGTTCGATTCTTTCTTTGACTCTCTTTACGACCTCCAGAGAGTTTTGGCCCATGAGCATCATTGCCGTTGCACCGACAACTTCTCCTTTACCGTCCTTCGTAATCAAACCGAAGCGCAAGGCACGTCCGGTTTCCACATCTGCGATTTGACCTAGTAGGAGGGGAACTCCATCTCTCTCGGTCTTTACGGCGACATTGCGGATTTCCTCTACGGTTTTAAACTGGCTTTCACCTCGGATAACAATCTGTTCAGCCCCTTTGGATATATACCCGCCTCCGGTATTCTGATTGGCTGATTCTAATTTTTCACAAAGCTGAGAGAGGGTGATATTATGAACTGCAAGTCTATGAGGATCAATTTTGATTTGGTACTGCTTCGCATTCCCGCCGATGATATTTACGTCGATAATTCCTTCGACTGACTTAATTTCCCGGGCAAGTTCCCAGTCCATATAAGTTCTGAGTTCTTCCGGAGTATGACGATCGCTCGTTAAAACGAACTCGTAAATGTCGCCTAATCCAGTGGCGATGGGAGAGAGTTCGGGGGATCCATATCCTTTCGGGATGACATTTTCCACGGCTCGGAGTCGTTCATTAATGAGTTGTCTCGCTAGATAAATATCCGTTCCATCTTTAAAGATTGCGGTAACGCTGCTGACTCCGGTTCGAGAAATAGAACGAATTTCCGTTACGTTCGGGACTCCTGTCAGTTCCATTTCAATCGGATAGGTGATGAACTGTTCTACTTCTATGGGTGATAAGCCCGGAGATTGAGTTACAACCGAAACTTGGACGTTAGTGATATCCGGGATCGCATCTATCGAGAGGTGATAGGCATTAAATAAGCCGATTGCCGTAATAATTCCGGTTAAGACTATAATTAGAATTCGGTTCTTGATGGAAAATCGTATTAATTTTTCGATCATAATCGGTTCCGGGAAAGAATACGAACAGCTTCAAATTTTGTGAATCACTGTCGATAGGTTTTTCATAAAAAGAACCCAAGAGCGAATGAACGGTTCATTAGTTTTTGAATAAAAGGAGGATCTTCATCCCTTTCTCATCATATCGCTTTCGAAGAGAAAAGCCCGACCGAGTCAACATACGCGATAATTGATCCAAGGGCAGGATCAATTTATAGTAAGAGCTATTGCTGAAATTCCATTGTTGTCCGTCCCATTGATGAAAAAGATCGGTCACCAGCACTTTCTTTTCCTCAAAGGAAAGCATGCAGGAGAAAATTCGATCTTTTTCGGCACGAACAGGAAAACCCGTTTTTTCTCCCGGTTTTCCGTAGCTAAGATCTCTATAGCCTAAGATAACCTGTGCTCCCGATTTTAAAAAATAAGACCAAAGAGAAATAACCATTTGTACCTGTTCCAAGGATTCGAGATGAGTCAGAGTGTCTCCCATACAAAGTAGAAGTTCCGGACTCTCCCCGACATACAGGCTTGGGCTCGTAAAGTCGGCAGGTTTCGTTTTTATGGGGAGTCCGAGATTTCTCTGTTCGAGCTGCAAAAGTAGATCCGAACTAAAATCAATCGCAATTACGTTGAATCCGAGTTTGGCAAGAGGGAAGGATTGAATTCCATTTCCGGCGCCTAGATCCCATGCCAACCCGTTAGTTTTCGGCGATATCCCCCAATTGCGAAATCGTTCCTCTTCTTCTCTTTCTCTTTGTTCAAGATCTCCGAGCATCCAGGAGTATTTCTCCGCTAAAAATGTGTCGTAATGTATTTTAGGGGTTTGCATTAGAAACTCTAAATTCTGCGTTTGTTAGCCGGGCTCGGAGTCATTCTGGAAAACGGAAGAGCAGGTTTTGCCCGATATCGGTTACGTTAGCCGATAGATCAGCACCTCTTCGTCCCGTCCTTTTACTTTGACGGGGGGCAAACTTTCCGCCTGCATATAATGTTTTATTTGCTCGTACACGGAATCGGTTAGTAGAAGTTCAGTTCCATAATCTTTATTCAGTTGTTCTACTCGGGAGGCGAGATTCACCGTATCTCCGATTATTGTGTATTCTTTCCGTTGGGAGGAGCCGACATTTCCGGTCATTGCTTCGCCGGAATGCAGACCGATTCCGATTTTCGTTTCAGGAATTCTTTGAGCGAGATTCAACTCGGATACCTTTTCGATAATTTCCAAAGAAGCTTTCACCGCGTTTTGAACATCCTTACCCGGGTCGGATAAGGGAGCTCCAAAAACAGCCATGAAGCCGTCACCTAAAAACTTATTAATGATTCCATTATTCTTATTCACGATATCGATCATATCCTCGAAGAGGGTATTTAAATACGTAATCACTTCTGTGGGGCTTTTTTTCTCGGAAAATTTCGTAAAGTTTCTGATATCCAGAAACATTACGCAGACTTCGCGACTTTCGGAGATCCCTTCCGCTTTTTGGCTCATCAATCGATCCACCACCGACGGTGAAACGTATTGCCCGAACATTCCTACGATCTGATTTCTTTCTTCCAAAAGTTTATAAGAATTCCGTAATGTGTTTCGTAGTCGAATTCCGACCAGGCCCGCTATAATTCCGGATACGATGAAGATTATGGAACGCATTATGATCGGAATTTTAGAATAGAAGAAAGCGTAATCGAAATCGTTTTCAAACGGTGCAGTCGGATTATAAATCCAGCCTATAACGAGAAATTCTATTCCCGCGACGAGTCCGGTGAACAACGATAATCCGAATTCCATTCGGAGGACGGAGAGAAGGATAAACGTGAAAAACAGATTGGAAAGAGGCGAATTCAGAACTATGATCGGCGATTCGGAACCGTTCACTAATATGAATAGGATCGCCGCCGGAAGAGAAGTTTCAACAAATGCGTTTCCGAAGCGGGGAAAGAGCGGGAGGGGTTTACCTCGCTTTGCCCAGTAATTCAACAGCTTTAATACTACGAGCTCGTAAATATTTCCGAAAAAAAGAATCCCTATCACGACCTCGAACGGGAAGGATAGGCCGATGCTCTCGTTGAATTTCTCCCGAACGAAAATCGCAAGGGATATCCAAATCGTCATCGTCGTAAGAAAAACCAGTAATAAGATTTTACTTCTGATTCTTTCGCTCTGTAGGATTTCCGATTCTAGAGTATCCGAGAAGGTATCGAAAATTTTGGGTGCCATCGATCATATTTCCTTTTAGCTGCGGAGCGAATTTGTATTTATATCCTAACCTTTTTAAGGTCAATGAGTTTCCGTTTTTCCCAGAAGAATACGATAAGGACCGGAGCATATTCTAAAATCATAAAAATAGGGTCGTCAGCATACGGAGTTTGTCTATAGGTCGAATAGGACAGAATCCAAACTGCCGAGGCGACCTGGGGCCAAATTTCCTTTGTAAAAACAGCGCCCGCTAGCAAAGGAAGGATGTACCAAGGGTGAACCGTAGTGGAAAACAGATAATAAATTCCAAGAAGAGAAACCCATGTCTTCGCAATAAATTCCGGATCGGCAGACTGCCTAGATCGGTGAAAGGAATATGCAAGGATTGCAGCCGAACCAAGAACTGCAAGATGTAGGCCGGCGGCGTACGGATACCAGGAAAAACTTAAGATATATTTCCAAAGATAATATAAACCTCCATGATATTCAAAGAGTTTAAAATAGACTCCGATTCCGTTCTTCCATTGTTTTTGGATTGTTTCAGTCAGACTTATCGAATGCATTCCCCAGGCGGATATAAGTAAAACGGGAATCAGTAAGATTAATACGAAAATCATTCGTTCCGAATGTTTCTCATCCTTCCGGATTCGTAGTAGAATCAACGGTAACAAAAGTAAGGGAATCACTTTGGTAAAGACTGCGGCAATGTAAGCTAGGCCGGCTTCGATCCCCTTATTTCTTTTCCAGGCCAATATTGCAAAAAGGAGGAAGAATATCAGTATAGGTTCCGGATGACCGCTGCCAGCGCCTTCCAATACCACTAAAGGGTGCAGCCAATATTTTAGAAAATTCGTATTTTCTCCCTCCTTTCGGAGGATGAAAAAGAGGCGAAGCGCCCCCAACTCAAAACAAAACAGTATTCCCTTCCAGACGACGACTCCGACCCATATCGATTGGAACTCCTTCATACTCCAAGCGGAAGCCGAAAAGAATAGCTGAAGGATAGGAGGATAAACCGAATAAAATCGGGAGGAATTCATTCGTTCTACTAGTTCCGCCCCGAGTGCCGATTCGGCGGAGGATAAATGCGAAACTTTCAATTCCTGCGGCAAGCTTGCGTAGGGAGACAGTAGATGGATATCTAAAAATCCATCCCATAAAAAACGGTATACGTCTTCGGATAGGATCGGCGGAAGAAATACCAAAAATAATCTGAGCAAAATTCCGGCAGTAATACCGAGAGATTCCCCGATGGCCGTAATTCTTGAATATACAATAAAAATATAATATGACAAAATGCTAAGGACAAAAAGGAAAATTAAGTGCCAAAAGTCGCTTCGGGAGTGATAGAGAGTAAAGTAGGATAGAGGAAGCGCCCAAACAAATAGGAGGAAAGAAAGCAGCAAGCGTCGCATTCCCGGCCTAAAAAATTGCGCATTTGTTAAATTGGTCATTTTGTTCAATATAGCGAATTTTTTCTTGAGTCAAGAAAGCCAATACTAAAATCTTGAAAAAGGGCTTTTTGTGGGAGGATTCGTATCATGATTCAAATCGGAAATTTTCCGGATACAGTCAATGAGGTAGCCGCTAGGACGGTTGCCTGCTTAGTCGTGCTGCTTGCCACAGCAACGATTTGGACTGAGTCCGTTTGGTTGGCGGTTGCATTAACCTACGGATTTTTGGCTCGCGTTCTGTATGGACCGAGGTTTTCATTCTTTGCTAGATTGGCGATTCACGTTTTCGTACCTCTTATGGGTTTTGCCGCCAAGAACGTTCCGGGACCTCCGAAACGCTTTGCTCAATTTGTGGGCGTAATCTTTAGCGGGACTGCTTTAGTTCTTTTACTTTTCGGGCAAATCCAAGCCTTTCAGATTGTGCTCGGAATTCTCGTCCTTTTTGCAAGTTTAGAGAGCTTCGTCGGATTCTGCGCAGGTTGTTTCGTTTTCGGCTATTTGATGAAGTGGGGAGTAATTCCACAAGAAGTTTGCGAAAAATGTAACAATCTGACGTTTGCTTCGAAAAATTAACCATCGGGAATATTTTCACGAAGCAGGGAATTTTTCTTTTCGAAACGGGAGGTTTCCCGATAAAAGCAGTCCAACTTTTAACGGTATTCTTTTTTTCGTATCCATTCCCGTTCCTTCGGTTAAGCTCTATTACTAAATATTTTATCTTTCCTCGAAATACAAGAACAAGGAGCCGGCAATGGCGCAAGAGAATACCTACTATAAACCTGAAGACTTAAAGAAATTCGGAAACATCGGAGAATTTGAACCCGACCTAGCTAAGAAGTTCTTCGATTATTACGGAGCGGTGTTCGCCGACGGAGCGTTAAGCGCTAAGGAAAAATCCCTGATAGCTCTTGCAGTAGCGCATGTCGTTCAATGTCCATATTGTATTGACGCATACACTACCGATACGCTTGAAAAAGGAGTTACGGAAGAGCAAATTTGGGAAGCGATTCATGTCGGCGCAGCGATTCGAGGCGGAGCTACTTTGGTTCATAGCGTTCAAGCATTAAATAAAGTGAAAGAACTTAGCATCTGATTTTTTATGAAATCCTTACTAGCAAGAGGAAGCGATCTCGCTTCCTCGCAGGAACAACTCAAAATTCTTTCGGAAATATCAGAACGACGATCTTTTCCCTTATTTCATCAGAAACTTTCCGAGAGCGGTTTATTCCCCTTAAAACCGATCGGAACCGATATTTTACAAATTAACGTCGGAAAACTCTGCAATCAAACTTGTAAGCATTGTCATGTCGACGCGGGGCCTGATCGAAAGGAAGTCATGTCCAAAGAGACTATGCGGGAATGCTTGGATGTACTTGCATCGTCGGATATTTCTGTTTTGGATATCACCGGAGGAGCCCCCGAGATGAATCCGAATTTTCGGTGGTTGGTAGAGGAGGCCGTAAAACTCGGAAAAAAAACGATGGTTCGCTCCAATCTAACCATCCTGCTTGCGGGAGACAAGTATAAGGATCTTCCGGATTTTTTTGCAAAGCACTCCGTAGAAGTTGTTTCGAGTCTTCCTTATTTTCAGAAACGAAGGACGGATGCACAAAGAGGGGAAGGAGTCTTCGACAAATCCATAGAGGCGCTGCAACGACTGAATGCGGTCGGATATGGACGACCAAATTCAGGTTTGATTTTAAATTTGGTGTACAATCCGGCAGGTGCTTTTTTGCCGGGAGGTCAATCCACTCTCGAGGGAGACTTTAAGAAAGAATTAAGTACCCAATTCGGAATCGAATTCAATTTTTTATTTACGATCACCAATATGCCGATCAGTCGATATTTGGAGTATTTATTGGAAAGCGGGAATCTCGAGGACTATCTGGAAAAACTTATCACTTCGTACAATCCAGTTGCCGCCTCCGGAGTAATGTGTAGAAATACTTTGAGCGTAGGCTGGGACGGAAGTCTTTACGATTGCGATTTTAATCAAATGTTGGATCTGAAAGTGGAAGGCCCCGTTCAAAAGATTTCCGACTTCAACCAAGAAACTTTAATTGATCGTTGCATTCGACTCGACCAGCATTGTTTCGGTTGTACTGCGGGTAGCGGTTCTTCCTGCGGCGGTTCCATTACGTGAATGAGGTTAGCCCCGCCCTTCCTGGGCGGGGGCCGGAGCGAAGCGGCGGAGTTCCTTATTTCACAAAAATTGAGAATGGGCAAACATTTTTCATTGGGGAATTCATGTAGGAGCTCCAACGGATTTCTTATCCTAATCGATCGAGGACGATTTGTCCGAAGCTTCTCGCTCTGAATTTTCGGTAAAGCCCCGCCCTTCCTGGGCGGGGGCCGGAGCGAAGCGGCGGAGTTCCTTATTTCACAAAAATTGAGAATGGGCAAACATTTTTCATTGGGGAATTCATGTAGGAGTTCCAACAGATTTCTTATCCTAATCAATCGAGGACGATCTGTCCGAAGCTTCTCGCTCTGAATTTTCGGTAAAGCCCCGCCCTTCCTGGGCGGGGGCCGGTCGGTGGCTTCCCGCCTCATTAGCAAATTTCTTTACATTTTGCAAGGATTTTTATCTCGCGGTTTTCAGTGTGAGCTCCTGCAGTTTTAGTTTGCGTAAGAAAAGTTTTCTTTCTTCCAATTTGGTAAAGCGCTCCGTTAAAAAGGTGCTTTTTATCAATTTTTCTTGAAGTGTCCGCCTGCCCTTACTCGTCGTTTCCGAATTGCGAACACAAAATCTTAACGAGAAATTAACGCTTTCTTCAATCTTTTACACTTTACTCCTCATTGACGAGACGATAAAAAACAGCTACGTTCTTGGCACATGCATTGATCCTCCAATATTCGGATGATGCGTGATTAGGAGGCTTCCTTGTCCTATCCGTTTTTAATTGTAGTCGTATTCAGTTTAGTCATCTATCTGACATACGCAATCGTTAGGCCAGAAAGGTTTTAGGTAAGTATTATGAATGGAAATGATTCGGTTTTTTACTTTCTTTACTTTGCGGTCCTTTTTTTGGTTTCACCGTGGTTAGGTTTATTCATCGCCAAAGTCTTGGATGGAGAATTTCCTAAATTCCTGAAACCGGTTGTCGCTTTCGAGAATCTTATATATAAAGTGACCGGCGTCGATCCTGGCAAATCCACTTCTCCCAAAGTTTATGCTTTGGAAATATTGGGCCTTAGTATCTTGGCTCTTGTGTTAGTGACATTAGGATTAAGATTTCAGGAATTCCTTCCTTGGAATCCCGAGGGGAAGCCCGGCTTGAATTGGGATCTCGCCTGGAATACGAGTGTAAGCTTTGTTACGAATACAAATTGGCAGGCTTATTCCGGTGAAGCGAGCCTTTCTTACGGAAGCCAAATGCTCTTATTAGGAGTTCAAAACTTCGTGAGCGCTGCTGTTGGAATTGCCGTTCTAGCTGCGATGGCAAGGGGTATTTTAGGAGCTTCTCCGGTTGGTATCGGTAATTTCTTCGTAGATTTGACGAGATCCACTCTGTATATTCTTCTTCCTCTTTCGATTCTGTTCGCGATCGCATTCGTTGCACAAGGTGTTGTGATGGATTTCTCGGCGTATGTAGGATCGACTTCGTTAGAAGGAGTTGATTCGCGAATCCCTCTCGGACCCGCCGCATCTCAGATCGCGATCAAGCAATTGGGAACGAACGGAGGTGGTTTTTTCGGAGTGAATTCTGCGCATCCATTCGAGAACCCCACACCGTTTTCCAATTGGTTAGAATCTTTATTGATCCTTTTAATTCCGGCCTCTCTTCCTTTCGCTTTCGGAAAATGGGCTAAATCTTGGAAAGCAGGTGTCTCTCTATTTATAGCGATGCTATTGCTGTTTGCAGGAAGTATGATTGTTTCTTTCTGGTCGGAAATCTTTCATTCATCCCAAGGCTTTTGGCCTAATTGGGAAGGAAAGGAAATCCGTTTCGGGATTGCACAAAGTGTACTTTGGGAAATGGCAACGACTGCTGCTTCCAACGGTTCGGTCAACTCGATGCACGATAGTTTCTCTCCGTTAAGCGGAGGCTCCGCCGTATGGAATATTCTATTAGGAGAAATCGTCTTCGGAGGCGTTGGAGTCGGGCTGGCAGGGATGTTGTTCTACGTGATTTTGACCGTCTTTCTTGCCGGATTGATGGTAGGTAGAACTCCGGAATATTTCGGAAAGAAAATAGAATCGCGAGAGGTAAAATATGCTCTTTTTGGGGCCTTAGCTCCGGGAGTCAGCATCTTGCTATTTACGGCACTTGCTTCCTCGTATGAGTTCGGACTTTCTTCCCGAGCAAACCAAGGGCCGCACGGTTTAACGGAAATATTATATGCTTTCGCTTCCGCCGCAGGTAATAACGGTTCTGCATTCGCGGGATTGAATGCTAATACGCAATTCTATAATTTTGCGTTATCCTTTTGCATGCTTCTCGGAAGATTCGCCGTGATATGGCCGGCAATCGGACTAGCTGGCGCGTTAATGAGTAAGAAAAAAGCTCCGGCAGGAGAAGGCACCTTCTCGACCGACGGTGCGTTATTCGTGCTTTTGCTGGTATCAGTAATTGCTTTAGTGGGAGCCTTAACGTTCCTACCAGTGTTAGTTCTCGGTCCTGGAGTGGAATTTCTGCTGCAAGGAACGGGGAGGACTTTTTAATCTATGACTACTAAAAAGAATACTTCTTTTTTCGGTGACTCGGCCCTACTTTTCAGGGCAATCGGCGATTCGTTTATCAAATTGGATCCAAGAACCCAGTGGAAAAACCCGGTTATGTTCATGGTTTATCTTGGAGCGATCCTAACCACGAGCGAACTTTTCATTTCCTCGAATGAAAGAGGTTTTGCGATTCAAATTTCAATTTGGCTTTGGGCTACCGTTCTATTCGCTAACTTTGCAGAGGCGTTGGCCGAAGGTAGAGGGAAAGCGAGAGCCGAATCTTTACGTAAAACTAGAAGGGAAACGCAGGCTAGACGACTTGTTGGAAACGTTGAGTCTCGTGTCCCCGCCTCGACTCTTAGGACAGGCGATCGAGTTATCTGCGAGGCCGGTGAAACCATTCCGGGTGACGGAGAAGTCGTGGAAGGAATCGCATCGGTTGACGAATCTGCGATCACCGGAGAATCCGCCCCAGTAATACGGGAATCCGGAGGAGATCGATCCGCAGTCACCGCCGGAACTAAGGTACTTAGCGACAGGATCGTCATTGAAATTACGACTGACCCAGGAAAGACGTTCATCGATAAAATGATCGCACTTGTAGAAGGTGCCGCTCGTCAAAAGACTCCGAACGAAATTGCGCTTTCGATTTTGCTCGCTGCTCTTTCTCTGGTATTCTTATTGGCCGTGGCGACCATAGTTCCAATCGTTCAATACAGCGTAAGAGAAGGAGGTGGAGAGGCAGGTTTATCCAACTCTTTACCTGCGTTAGTCGGCTTTCTTGTCTGCTTAATTCCCACTACGATCGGCGGACTTTTATCCGCGATCGGAATCAGCGGTATGGATCGCCTGATTCGAAGAAACGTTATCGCGAAATCGGGTCGAGCTATAGAAGCGGCAGGTGATATCGACGTCCTTCTTCTAGACAAAACCGGAACGATAACCTTCGGAAATAGAATGGCGACTCGATTTCTTCCCGGTCCTGGGGTAGGTGAGGAACGTTTAGCTAATGCGGCGCAGTTGGCTTCTCTTTCGGATGAAACGCCGGAAGGTAGATCTATCGTCGTCTTAGCCAAGGAGAAGTTTGCAATTCGAGGAAGAAACCTCGCCGAGCTGGGAGGGGATTTTGTTCCCTTTACCGCCAAAACAAAGATGAGCGGTGTCGACTTTAAGAATAGTACGGATGGAAAGGTTCGACCCAATATTAGAAAAGGATCCGCCGATGCGATCCGCAATTATGTAATCGGTCTTGGAGGCGAATTCCCGGATGAAATCGTCCGTATCGTAGAAGATATCGCAAAAGAGGGCGCGACTCCTCTCGTCGTATCGGAAGGACGCGAAATTCTAGGGGTAGTTCATTTAAAGGACGTTGTTAAAGGCGGAATTCGAGAACGCTTTGCCCGACTGAGAACCATGGGAATCAGAACGGTCATGATTACTGGAGACAATCCTCTGACTGCCGCCGCAATCGCTGCAGAAGCTGGAGTGGACGATTTTATCGCGGAAGCGACTCCTGAAAGTAAACTGAAACGAATTCGCGAGGAGCAGGCTTCCGGAAAACTAGTCGCGATGATCGGAGACGGAACGAACGACGCTCCTGCGCTGGCTCAGGCGGACGTCGGCGTCGCGATGAATACCGGAACACAAACCGCTAGAGAAGCCGGAAACATGATCGACCTGGACAGTAATCCGACGAAATTGATCGAGATCGTCGAAATCGGGAAGCAACTCCTGATGACGCGAGGATCTCTCACCACTTTCAGCGTCGCAAACGACGTATCCAAATACTTCGTAATCCTGCCGGCCATCTTTGCGAGTCTGTATCCTGTTGCAGGAAAAGGAGGACTTGGCGTTTTGAACTTCTTAGGTTTGGGAAGTCCGATGTCCGCCGTTTTGAGCGCGGTGATCTTCAACGCACTCATACTTGTGTTTTTGGTTCCGCTCGCTTTGCGAGGCGTGGAATATCGTCCGTTAGGTGCCGATACGGTTCTTGCTCGAAACGTTTTCATTTACGGTTTCGGTGGAATTATACTTCCGTTCTTCGGAATTAAACTCATCGACGTAGTGTTGAATTATGTTCAAGGTTGGTTTGTATGAGAAGAGTCTTCTCTCAGTTTATATTTTGGACGATCCTTTGCGGATTGATTTATCCTTTCTTAATTTACGGAATCGGAAAGCTTTCTTTCTCGAAAGAAAGTCAAGGATCGCTGATCATGAGAAAAGGAAAAGTAGTCGGCTCGGAATTACTTTCTCAAAAATTCGAATCCCCGAAATTTTTCCAGGCGAGACCCTCTGCAGGAGGCTATAACCCTGAATCCGGATCCGCCAGTAACCTAGGTTTTACGAGCGAAGCGCTTCGTAAACAAGTGGAAGAACGAAAAAACTATTGGCTGTCGAGGGGAGGCGACGCCAAAGTTCCTTCCGAGTTGGTTTTTGCTTCGGGTAGCGGCTTAGATCCGCATTTAAGTCCTGCTGCAGTCGAATATCAACTCCCTCTTGTCGTAAAAGCGAGAGGATTCAACGAAGAGCAAACCCAGCATGTGAAGCTGTTGATTAAAAACTCGACGGAATATCCGCAATGGGGAATTTTCGGTGAAGAAAAAATCAACGTCTTGAAACTGAATTTGTCTTTGGAGAATTATGTCGAAGGTTCCGCGTTATCGAAAGCGAAACCCTCGACGGATTAATCATTACTGAATGGCATATCCTGAGGAAAAAAGACCGGATCCGGACGAGCTTCTCTCTAGAATAGAAGGTAAAACTTCATCTAGAGGGAAGCTTAAAATTTTTTTCGGAATGGCTGCGGGCGTCGGTAAAACGTTCGAGATGCTTCGCGATGCTCAAAAGGCAAAGTCCGAAGGTCGCGACATAGTCATCGGATATTTGGAAACTCATAAGCGAGCAGAAACGGAAGCCCAATCTACCGATCTGGAAACTATTCCGAGGAAAAAATCCAAGTATAAAAACGTCGAATTGGAAGAAATGGATCTAGATGCTGTCTTAGAACGAAAGCCGGATTTAGTGTTAGTCGATGAATTAGCTCATACGAATGTTCCTGGTTCGCGACATCCGAAGCGATACCAAGACGTTCTAGAAATCCTGGATAACGGTATCGATGTGTATTCCACTTTGAATGTCCAACATTTGGAAAGCAGGGCCAATATTGTCGAGGAACTTTCCGGAGCGCCCGTCGCGGAACGGGTTCCCGATTCGATTCTAGAGGTCGCGGACGAGGTGGAACTTGTGGATCTAGTTCCGGAAGACCTAGTCAAGCGATTGAAAGAGGGAAAAATTTATCCGTCCGAAAAAGTTCCGGGCGCTTTACTTTCTTTTTTTAGAATTCCTAATTTGACCGCGTTACGCGAGCTTTCTTTAAGCTATACTTCCAAGCTTGTCGATCGAGAGTTGGCCCGTCTAGAGCCGACCCGGGATTCTAAGCTATCGGAAAAAATTCTGGTCGCAATCAGTTCGTCGCCCGCTTCGGGAGAATTGATTCGACACGCAAAAAGAATGGCATTTCTTTTGAAATGTACTTGGGTTACGGTTTACATCGAAGATGACAGAAGTTTAACGCCCGAAGACAGAAAGCAGCTTCATTCTCATTTGCAATTGGCTCGCGAGCTTGGTGCGGAAATTTTAAGTCTTCCTGAAAAAGATTTGGTTCAAGGAATTTTAAGAGCCGTAGACCGAACGAAGGCCACGCACGTCATAATCGGAAGGACTACCAGAAATCGATTCTGGCGATTTTTAGAAGGGGGAACTTTACTAGAACGACTTACATCCGAGTCGGCGAATTTTCAATTAGTGGTCGTTCCTGGCGGGGAAGGAAATTATAAAAATTTCAGGCCCCTTTGGTGGATAGGAAAGTCGGGTCCGATACAATACTTCTTATCATTTCTTTCGCTTTTGGGTGTTACATCCGTCAATCTTTTGATGTTGCATATAATAGGTTACTGGTCGATAGGATTGGTTTATCTGTTTTTTGTAATGCTGATCTCTTTGTTTGCCGGTAGGGGCCCGGTGCTGATTACGGCAGCTCTCTCAGCATTACTATGGAATTTTCTGTTCATTCCTCCTCGATTCACTTTCTTTATAGGAAAGCTTGAAGACTGGATGATGTTTGTGATGTATTTCGTTCTCGCTATGGTCTTAGGCGTGTTTACGACTCGTTTGAGATCGCGGGAGGATGCGTTAAAGCACGGGGAAGAAGCGATTTCGTCTCTCTACGAGTTATCAATCGCTCTTTCACGGACGCATACTGCGGATGGAATTGTGAACGCATCCGTAGAGCTACTGTCTAAGACGTTCAATTGCCCTATCTTTATTGTAATTACCGATAAGGACGGACGCTTGGAAAGAACCGCTCATCCGAAAAGTACTTTCGTCCCCGAAGCAAGGGAATTCGCGTTAGCTTCCTGGTCTTATCAAAATAGGAAACCTTCGGGCAATTCAACCGACACCGTTCCCCTTTCTCGAGGATTATATCTTCCGCTACTTTCTCCGGGAGGATGTTTCGGAGTGCTCGGATTGGATCGCGAAGGTAGAGAGCCCTTAGAGCCGGGAGTGGATGCATTGCTGCACTCTATGCTAAACCAAATCGCCTTGGCCGTGGAAAGGATTCAGCTTCTTGGTCTACGCGAAAACGCGAGAATGGTAGAAGAATCCGAAAGACTTCACTCGGCGTTATTTAATTCGGTTAGCCATGAATTTAGAACTCCTTTAACTATTATTCGCGCTTCTCTAGATCTTCTGGATGGGACCGTAGATCGGTCGGCGGAAAAGGAGATTTCCCTGTTAGCCGAAGTGCGTAGCGCTTATCGGAAATTGGAAAGACTGGTAAATAATCTATTAGATATGACTCGTTTGGAATCGGGTAGGTTGAAACTAGATCTGCAATGGGAGGATCCCGCCGATCTGGTATTAGGCGCCGTAGCAGAAGAAGAATCGGAAAGAGGATCTCATCGTTTAACGTCGGAAGTGGATCAAAACATGCCTTTGGTTCGATTAGACAATCGAATCATGCAACAGGTATTAATTCATCTCATTCAGAACGCGTTTCTGCACACGCCTGAAGGAACTCCGGTAACCGTGCGCGCTAGCGTTCCGAGGGACCATCTTCTCTTAGTCGTAGAGGATAAAGGACCTGGCATTCCAAAAGGCGAGGAAGAACGGATTTTCGATAAATTCACTAAAGTTTCTTCGTATGCTCACGGAACGGGACTAGGTCTTTCCATTTGTAAGGGTTTGGTCGAGGCGCAAGGCGGTCGTATTTGGGCGGAGAATCGAGCGGAAGGCGGGGCTCGATTCCTGATCCGGATTCCAGTTATGACTTTCCCGCCCTTGGAGGAAGACATTGGGTAGTCCGGTCATTTTAGTCATCGATGACGAAGTTCAAATTCGCAGATTATTAAGAATGGCCTGCGAACCGGAAGGATATAAATTAGAGGAAGCCGTTTCTGTAGAAGATGCATTAGCTAAATTTTATATGGTCCGACCCGACGTAGTCGTTTTAGATTTAGGTTTGCCGGAGAGAGGCGGCGAGGAATTTCTCATTCAAATACGGGAATCCGGCGCCAAGGTTCCCGTTCTAGTACTAAGCGTTAAAGATTCCGAAAAAGATAAGATTCATTTGTTAGATGCCGGGGCCGACGATTATCTGACCAAGCCTTTCGGAGTGGGCGAATTTTTAGCTAGGATTCGCGTGCTTCTTCGTCATTCTTCACCCGAAAAAACGGACGTTAAAGTGAAGATAGGAAATCTAGAATTGGATTTTGGAACGAGACGAGTAACGAAATCCGGAAAGGATGTTCGCTTGACTCCGACGGAGTATTCTTTCCTCAAATTGCTCGCTACGTATCCGGGTAAAATTATCACTCAGACGCAAATTCTTAAGGAACTCTGGGGTCCGAATCAAATCTCGGAGGCCGGTTATTTGCGCGTCTATGTGAATCAGATTCGGAAAAAAATCGAAACAGATCCGAGTAAACCGGAAATATTAATTACCGAACCGGGAGTAGGGTATTATTTAAAAGCGGAAGATCAGCCTGCAAATTTCTAAAGAAATTCGATTTCTTTGGAAAAACGGATCAGGAATAAACCTGAACCTTCGGAAAGTTCCCAATTGCGAAGTTCGGGTTCTTCTTCCCATGTCTCCAAATTACAAAGAATCAAATCTGCTTCTCCCAAAACGACCGGATCGGATTCCCTCAAAATCGGAATCATTTCCTTCTTAATTAGATTTCTGTCTTTTTGGGTTAATCTTTGAACTGCTCCTCTGGGATCCCAAACGGAAACCTTGGACCCGAGGTTCTTCGCCAATCTGCATGCAAAAGTCAATAGCTTTGAATCGGCTTCGGAATACATCGCCACTGTTATACGATCGAGATTTCCTAGTTTTTCGGCCACTAAAATTCCCGCATTACCGTTGGATTCGGAAAGTAACGTGCGAATTTTCCCTCCTAAGACGTCGTCGCTGAATAAAGATCTAGCTCCGCCAGTTAGAAATATATTATAATTTCCTGATTGAATTGTCTTCAGAATGTCTTTCGTGACGTTATCGGAGGGCTTGTACAAAGTTTTAAGTTTCAGGCCTAATTCTTTCGAAAGTTTATGCAGGGGCTCAAAGCTGGTTTTTTCGTATCGTTGCGCTACCTTTCGGGAAATGGACGAGTCAGGACTCATGTGTAAGGCCGTGACTTCCTTAGCTTTGTTACCGGCCGGAAATAACCCATTGGCTAATCGAAGCAGGTCGATTCCTCGCGAATGGAGAGCGAATGCGACTAGAATTCCTCCTCCTTTCGGATCCTTTCGCGGGGATGCGAATATTCTTTCAATCAGGTTTAAGGAAGGGCCGGTCATAAAGGTGGTTACGAGGGCCATGAGAACCATCATCGAAAACACTTGAGAAGAGAGGATGCCAAGATCGTATCCGATGTTCAGAACTATGAGTTCCATTAGTCCTCGAGTGTTCATCAGCGCGCCCAGGGATAGCGAATCCTTCCAAGTTTTACCGGATAATCTTGCGGCGATCGCACTGCCTGCGAATTTCCCAAGAATCGCAACGGCTAATACCCATGCAAAGTCCCACCATAGGTTTCCTTCGTTTAATAATCCGATCTGAGTGCGTATGCCGGTTAATGCGAAAAATAGGGGAAGGAAAATCGCAGTACTGACGTCCTCGACTTTTTCGGCTAAGAGTGTTCTCAGTTTCGGTCGATCAGGCATGACTACTCCGGCGAGAAACGCGCCGAATAACGCATGGATACCGATCGATTCGGTTATCCAAGCGGATCCGATCGGAAATAGTAGGAAAAAAGCAACCGCAGTCTTGGTAAAAGCCTCTCTATTTGTAAATATATTGCCCGCTCTCCGCATCCAAGGAAGAACCAACTTCCACATAAAAAGAATGTAAATCAGCGCCAAAAGAATAGTCATTAAGCCGGGTAAGAGTCCGCCAGCTTGAACGAGAGCGATTACGCAAGCGAGTAGGCACCAGGCTGTCAGATCGTCGGAGGCGGCGCAGGTTAACGCTAGTCCTCCTAATTTTGTTTTAGTAAGTCCCTTTTCCTGTACGATTCTCGCCAGAACAGGAAAGGCGGTGATACTCATCCCGATTCCCATAAAAAGCGAAAAGGAAAGGAAGCTAATTCCTTCCGGCGCTAATCTTCCGTAAAAGGAAAGCGCTAACATTCCGCCTAATAAGAAGGGTAGTAGTATGCTTGCGTGTGAAATTAAGATCGCCGAGTCGGCCTGGTTCCTTAGAATCTTTAAATCCAACTCCATGCCTACAATAAACATAAAGAAAACCAAACCGATTTGGCTTAGTAATTGCAAAATACCTAATGAAGCTTTCGGGAATACGAACGAGTAAGCGTCCGGAAATAGGGCTCCGAATAAGGAAGGACCTAATAAAATACCGGCCAGAATTTCTCCGATCACCGAGGGTTGTCCGATCGAGACGGCAAGTTTTCCGAATATTCTTGTCGCGACCAATACGAGACCGATTTGAAACAGAAGAATCGCGAGAGGCTCTTTCAAACCTTTGGTCAACTTGTCGACCGTATTCGAGATTGCGATCGTCGACCGATCGAGCAATACGACGGATCCGCCGGTCGAATTTCGGGAAACGATCGGAGCGGGAATTTCCGCTTCTAACTTTTCACCGAAATTTAATATGACTAGAAAAACTAAGAAGAAGAGAATTATAAGAAGAATATAGTAAAATGCGTTACGTTTCATTAAGAATCGGCGATCCGTTAGCCTAGAAAAATTTTCTTCGAACGAAATAGATCGGTTCCATTTTCAAACCGAGCGTTTTCGAAGAAAAGTAGAATCTTTTCGAGGAGATAGGATTTTGAAAAAGAAAGCGAATGTCTAGAAGGCGGTGCTAACGAGAAAGAAATTTTTCCCAAATGCCGTTCGCTCTTAAAAATTCGGTTCCATACCGAGCCGCTTCCAATGGCGATAAGGTCTCGGATTCGCTCTCGATTCGGGAAAGAAATAAAACCGATTTATCCGGAAACTTCCAATAGAACCAAAATAGGGAGATACTTCGTCCCCCGCTATATGCGGATCCGGAATCCGAGTAAAATTTATCCGCATTCCCCCAATTTCCCGCCAATCTATGGATTCCGGTAGAATTACTGACTTCTCCAGGCGTTCTTTCTAATCCGGAAAGGACGATGGACGAGTTCTTTTCCCTTACGGATAATTTTCGGGTAACAAGTTTCTTTAGAAAAAAGAATAACTCTTCTCCGTTTAAAGTGTAGTCCCCATCCATCCAGAATGCTCGGCCATTTTCGAGATTTGATGGTCTAGGTAGATCCGCGCCTACCAACCAGTTTTGCGCCTTGATTCCGGTAGTTTCGGTTAACAATTTTTGAAAATACCAAACCGTAGAAGAAGCGAGCGCCGTTCTTAAATTTTGATCCTTTTGCCAACGAATGTACGGATATTTCGTTTTGTCCCATTTATAAGGCGCATCGGGCTCCTTGAGCGAGCCGGATTCCAGCGCAGCCAGTGCGATCATGGGATGGAAGAGGTGCAGAGGTGGAACGCTCCCTTTGCAATAGCTAGGATTGACTAGAAGCGTTTCTTCAGTTTCCAACTCCGAAAAAATTAGGCAGGTTTTTCTTCCGGGGACTTCCGCCAGTTTTTCTTCGGGAAGAGGTATTTCCTTTCTATTTCCGCAAGACAGCAGGAGGAAGAAGGCCGTAAGGATAAAAAAAACGACTCCTTTCATTCAAGCCACGCTATATACGTGAGGTATAATGTGAAAAGAAGAGAGGGAAAATAAAGTAGTAGAAAGTTTCTACCTATCTTTCTCCAGTCCGTCGAAGTCTTTTCCTTTACGAATCTAGAAAGTGCGTCCCTATCCATTTCGAATAAATCGCTTGGATCATTCCAACCATAAACATTACGAGCCAATCTTCCGACGATTTCATCCTTATAATTCAGGATCGTTAGCCACGCAAGATCGCTTTCCTCTTTTTCGAGGGAGAGCAATCGAAGAAAAACTTTCGGCACCAAAAAAACTTGGCCGATCATTAAGCTTGCAAATCGAGTGAACAAGCCGAAGAAAAACAAGCTAGAGAATAACGGATTTTCCCTCTTTAAGCCGAAGACGATCCAAAAACAAACGAGGTAGGATCCGTAGCCGATATAATATCCAGCTAGTTCCCACCAACGATTCGTTTTTTTCTCGGAAAGAAATTCCTCGTAATAGGCTTTTACTTCGGTCGCTGGAATCATGTTACGTTCTCTGAAAAATTTTTCCGAGTTTCCGTGTAGGAAACGTTTACGTATCTTATTTGCAGAATTTTTCCTGTAGTCGACGTAGACAAGCAGTAAAGGGAACTTCCTACCTTTCAATTTTATGTCCCGGAATCTTTCGAGGAAAAGCTCCGAGGAAAACCTTCTTACATTCCGAATAGAGAAAGTAAAAGAAGGCGGACAGGAATGAGCATAGCGTTACGAAAGAAAGAACGGAAAATTCTGAGCGGAGAATTTTGGACGGCTAAGCAAAGGCAGGCCCATCCGATTCATTACGTAGTCAGCTATCGTGCCTCTTTTAAACCCGAATTACCGTCCTTCTTTATCGGAAAATATTTAGGTTCTAAAAAAGGAGTGGTATTCGATCCGTTCGGCGGGAGAGGAACGACGGCCCTTCAGGCAAATTTAGAAGGTCATTCCGCAATACATAACGATATCAGTCCGATGTCCTTGGTTCTGGCAAAATCCAGGCAGACGATTCCTTCCGTCTTCGACTTGGAGCGAAGACTTTCCCAGTTGGATTTAAGCGCTAAAGTTCCCGAAGAGGAATGCGATTCCAATCTATTACATTTTTATCATAAAGATACCCTACGAGAATTGAAAAATCTTCGTAAAATTCTTCTGGCCGATGATTCTCCCGAAATTAAATACTTGGGATTGACGGCCTTATCGAGGTTGCACGGACATAGCACCGGATTTTTTTCGGTCTATAGCTTTCCTCAAATCTCGATTCCGCCTCTTGCTCAAAAGAGAAACAACGAAAAAAAAGGAATTCGACCGGAATACCGGGAAGTGAAACCTAGAATTCTGCAAAAATTAAGGAGAGATCTAAAAGAGAATCTTCCTCCGTTTTTCCACGAATTTTCTTCCAGAAATCTTTATACGAATCATTCATCACTGGACCTTTCTAGTCTTCCTGATTCGGGGACCGATTTAGTCGTAACCTCTCCTCCTTTTCTAGACAAGGTGAACTACGAAGAGGATAATTGGCTTCGGTATTGGTTCCTCGATATCATATTGGAAAAGGCGCAGAAGCCGAGTATTTTCGGAACTCTTGCAGGTTGGTGCGAATTCATTCAAGAAACCCTTAAGGAATTATCTAGAGTACTAAAGCCCGGAGGAGTTTTAGTACTGGAAGTAGGTGAAGTTCGAAAAGGTAAGACGGTCTTCAATTTGGATGAATATGTTATCCGTTGCTCCGAAGGTACTGGCTTAGTTTGGGAAAACACGTACATTAATGATCAGAAGTTCACGAAGCTTGCGAACTGCTGGAATGTTTCCAATAACGAAAAGGGAACTAACTCGAATCGTTGCGTGGTTTTTCGGAATTTTAAGTAAAGTAGATTCAGAGGACTGAAGACAGAAGTTAGATGTTAGATATAGGTGGAAAAAGAACTGAGACCTGCAAATTTAGGGGATAACAGAAACTAGGTTCAAAGGTTCCTGCTTTAGGCTAAATTGGTTCGATGTATAAAATATTGGTCCGCTTTTAGACTTGTGTGTCCGGTTTCGGTCTTCCGTCTTCTGCGTGGGAGCTCCAACAGATTTCATTTAGAAAAACTTCTTGTCAGGAGAATTATTTTGTGGTACAGGAATTTTTCCACCGCTCCGCTCCGGCCCCCACCCAAAGGGCGGGGTTTTTTAAGTAAATTCCACTCTTCATGCTCATGACCTTTGGAGCTCCGAAAGAATTCATTGCATCTAATACCGAAACTCTAACCACTTTTAATCGACATGTCGGCTGTTCCGCGATAAAGAAACTGCTTCACGGGAAGTTGCCATTTTTTCCAACGTCGCGCAGCTTCAATCCTCTGCTAGCGGCAACGATGTGTAGGGTGCGAAGCAGTCGCAGCGTTTGCGGATAACGGTTTATAAGTTGAGAAAAAAGTCGCTGAGACCGGAGCGAAAGCGGAGCCCGGAGCAGCGTGACCCGGAACGAAGTGGAGGGGGCCGCCCGTGCAGAAGACAGAAGTTGCACGATCGGGATGGCAGCTGGGTTAGAGGAAACACTGATATCCCCGATGTAGAGGAAAATACACTAATAGCATGAGAATCTTTCACTATAACGTGGAAACTCCGCTCATCAACGTTCTGTCCTTGGTCTTCCGATTAAAAAAAGGAGGAATTCCTAGGGAAATTCCGAATTTAGCCGATAAAAAAACAGAGGTACACACCTATGATGCGATCCCTTTGGACCGCGGCGACCGGAATGATCGCCCAGCAATTCCATATTGATACTATTTCCAATAACCTCGCTAACGTAAATACGACGGGTTTTAAAAAGAACCGAGCGGACTTCGAAGACTTAGTTTACCAGCATATGGTTCTGGCTGGAACTCCAGCGACTTCGGTTAGCGAAATTCCTACCGGTGTGAACGTGGGACACGGAGTTCGAGCCGCGGCCTCTCAGAAGCTATTCGAAATAGGTTCATTTCAGGCTACCGGCAATAAGCTAGATTTGGCTATCACGAGCGAGATGGGTTTCTTTAAAATACAAATGCCGGACGGAAGCTTCGCTTTCACAAGAGACGGTTCTTACAAGATCGATTCGAACCAGCAGGTAGTGACCTCCAACGGGTACCTTTTGGAACCTCCGATCATACTTCCCGAAGGCGCTATCTTAAACACTTTGATGATTTCGGAGCAGGGGGAAGTCACCGTCAAAATAGGTTCGGATGTTCGTCCGACGGTAATCGGTCAGATTGAATTATATCGATTCGTAAACCCAGCCGGCCTTCAAGCAATCGGTAAAAACCTCTTCCAAGAAACGGTTGCCTCCGGTCCCGAGATTCCGGGAACACCGGGGATGGAAGGTTTCGGTAACGTCCTTCAAGGATTTTTGGAAATGTCCAACGTTAAGATCGTGGAAGAAATGGTGAATATGATAGTCGCACAAAGGGCTTATGAATCCAATTCGAAGGCGATCCAGACTTCGGATAACATGCTTTCGACTGCGATAGGTCTGAAGCGTTAAATAATATGAGTTTTCGTTTTCCCGGCATTTTGCTCTTTGCGTTCGGAATCGTATGGATTGGAGCCGGGGACGTATTTGCCATGGATGCGGTTTATCTGCGCGGGAAATTACTCACCGAAAAAAAAGAAGTCCTACTTTCGGAAATCGCAAAAATCCCGGATCGGATGCAGGACAAAATAGTATTACGAAATCTTGAATCTCCCGTTCTAATCAGACCGGAAGATATTCAGAAACTTTTTCCGAATGTTTCGGTTTCCGGAAAAGAAACTTTGATTTTACCCCTGAATTCCGAACTGGATTCCAAGGATTTGGAGGATAGCGTCTCTAAGGAGATCGCTAAACTCACCCAGGAAAAGGGGACAGAATATCGCATAACGTATTTAGACGGAGAACGATCGGTTCCTGCTTCCGGAGTCGATCTGCGGTGGGCCGGACTACCGCAGGTAATTCACGCGGGACAGATCGTCGCCTCCCTGGATTTTTATTTTCAGCAAAGAAAAGTTCATACTCAAAGAATCAAATTCAAAATCGAGAAGAGGGCCTCCGTATTCTTTGCGAAGAAGACCGTATTGAAAGGCCAAAAATTGGATGCGGATTCCCTGGAAGAACGCAGCGTTTTTCTTGAAGAAGCGTTTACCGACGGGATCGGAATTGAAAGCGTGGGATCGACTGCTCTAAAAGATCTACAGGTGGGGGAACTTCTGCGTCGGAAGCATGTTCGTTTTTTGTACGACGTCCAGCGAGGCGGAGATATACAGTTGGTTTATACGCGCGGCAACTTGGTAGTAAAAGCGAAAACGAAAGCGCTGACGTCCGGGAACGTCGGAGAATTGGTGGAAGTTTCCTCTCATGCTAAGGAAGGGAAATTAACGGCTCGCGTAGTGGAAAAGAATACGGTATTATTAGAAAATTAAGATGTTTCGTATCGGAATTAAAAGACTTGCCGTTCTGTTATTTTCTTTAGGGGCCTTCTTTGCCGTTGCCGCTCAAGAACTATCTCAATGGCAGGATAAGAATCCGTATTCAAGATCGCAAAATATTAAGGTCGGAACCGCAGTATTCGTCCGACTGAAAGAAGGTTTTAACGCCGAATTCGAAATAGAATCTACGGCGGACGAAAACATCACGATCAAAGCGGTGCCGGATAAGAAAATCATTCCGGACAACCCTTCGTATAACAACGATAGAAGCATTGTCAGAAAGAATAAAGGAAAGATAAAGTCTTTAGGAAAATTGAAAGGTAATTTAACCGCGACAGTTACCGCGATCGATCCTGCGACCGGATTACTCACTTTGCAAGGGCAAAGATCCTCGACCTATAACGGGGAGCCTTCCGGAGTCGTTTTGACTGGGCGTCTATCTCCGGAATTTCTGTCCAAAGATAATTCGGTCGATGCCGATCGGATTGCGGATTTGCAGATCCAGTTTACGGGGAGAATCCAGCCTAAGGATCTACAGCCTCCGATCGCTCTTAAAACGATTACGAATCCGGACGGTTCCGTTACGGTTAAAGCCGAATTATCCGACGAAGAAAAGCAGCGTTTCATTTTGGAACAGCTCAATCGTCTTTTGGGAGAATCCCGATGATCAGAGTTCTTTTCGTTTTTCTCTTAGTAACGGCCTCGGCTCAAGCTGCGGAAGTGCGACTCAAGGACTTTGCTAAAATCGAAGGAATTCGGGACAATCAAATCACGGGTTACGGAATTGTGATAGGCCTACCGGGAACCGGAGATAGCAAGACTCCGATGACAAGCGAAAGCATGAAGAACTACTTAAAGAATCTTGGCGTCGAGGCGAATCTCAAGCCGGACCAAACTAAAAATATAGCCTCGGTTTTAATTACGGCCAATATTCCATCTTACGCTCGTAAAGGGGATCGATTGGATGTTACCGTTTCTTCGATCGGTGATGCTAAATCGCTGGAAGGCGGAGTCCTTCTACAATCTCCGTTAAAAACAGCCAATGACAAGGTCTACGCCGTGGCAAGCGGAGTGATTTCCTTCGGCGGAAAGACTGATAATGAACGTTCTAGCTCGGGCCGCAGTTCCAAGAAGACCGTGGGCATCGTCCACCAAGGCGCCATCGTAGAATCGGAATTGAAGGAAGAATTTTTCGCGAATCAGAGAGTCGTAATTCGATTAAACGAAGCGGATTTTTCGATGTTGAATAATCTCATCAATAAAATACGTGAAGCGATACCCGAAAAATTCGGCTTAAAAGCGGATTCGATCCAGGCTTTATCTCCGTCGGAAATCGTACTGGAAGTAGGCGCGGGGTTTTCCAATAAATCCCCAGGGCTTTTAGCTCTTCTTTCCGATCTGGAAAATTTGACCGTGGAAACCTCGCCAAAGGCGAAGGTAGTGATCAACGAGCGCTCCGGGGTCATCGTAATGGGCGGAAACATAGTCATAGACGAAGTGGCAGTCTCACGTTCCGGCTTAAGTCTTTCGGTTGCCGATAAAAACCGTCGCAGTCCGCGTCTCGGAAGGGATAATCAGCAGCCTCCCAAGGAATCTTTCTTGATCGAAGAAGCAACCCAAGTCTCGGATGTGGTGGACGCCTTGAATAAGGTTGGCGCATCCACAAAGGACATCATTGCTATTTTAGAAGCGCTGAAAACCGCAGGCGCGTTGCATGCGGAACTCGAGGTTCAGTAGAATATGATAGATCAAATTAATAATTATTCCAATCGTTTAAACTTAACGGAGCGGCCGGAAGTACAGCGACTTCTTCGGGAAGAAAAGGAACTTCGCAAAGGGCAAACGTTTCCCGAACTACTACGCGAGGAATTCAACGATAAACTTTCCGGAAAAGTCTCCTCTTCGGAAGTTCGTATGCCTCATAATATTAAGGAAGAGGTTACTGCCGATCCTTATCGCAAAAGATTATACGACGCTTCGGTCGAATTCGAATCGATTTTTGTGAAGATGGTACTTAAAGAAATGAAAGCGACCATACATAAATCCGGATTGATAGACGGCGGATACGCTGAAGAGATTTTCGAAGATATGCTTTACGACGAATACTCTAAGAATCTCTCCGCCAACTCGTCTCTCGGACTTGCGGAGCAGATTTACCAATCTTTGTCTTCGAATCTTCCTCCGATCAAGAAGCTAGACTCGAAGATCTGAGACGCGACCAGCGAAATCCTTTAATTACCCGTCTATCAAGTCCCTAAACGTAACTGCATCCAAATCTTTTTGGAGATTTAATTCCGCCTTTTCCATTTTCTCCCGTATTTTATCCGGATAGATTCGTTGAGAGGGGTCCTCTTTTAAGAGCGGCTCGGGAATTTTTCGATAGAAGTCGCCGAGAGTTAAATCTAGCCCGGAAGCGACCGGTAGCCATGTCCCCTCCGATGTTTCGCTCAAGAGGCCGACTTCGGATAAATTTTTCGTTAATCTAGGAATCTCTTCGGAATTCAATCCGGACTGAATCGCCAAAGTTTCGGTCGAAGCCGAGAGTTTACTTTGCTTTTGAATCGAATAGGCGGCTTTTAATATCGCTAATAATTTTCTAAATTCGTCGCTAAAAGAGGTGTGACGTTCTTCGACTAACTGAAACGGAACCAAATATCGTTCCGGAAACTGGACGCAGGCGGTTATTTCGGCACCGTAGAGAACGATCATGGAGAGAGAATAAACTCCGATCAAAAATATAGGAATCGCCGCCAAGGCCTTGTAGACGATCATCGTCGTTTCCGAAAACGACGTAACATATACTTTAAAGCCGTAGAGAAAGAATAGGAAGATCAAGCTTGTAAATGCCGCCCCGATCGAAGACGCTCTGATAGGAACTTTCGTATTCGGAATTAAAGTGAATAGGGCCAGAAAAAACCACCAAATTGCTGTTAGCGGAAAAGCTAATCGCAGAATATTGTACGGGGAGAAAACGGAATCTCCGCCGCGGAGAACCGTAGTCATATACTGTACTTCTCTATACTCGGAAAGACTGATCTTTTCGTATTCTCCTATATTCAATAATCTAAAACGACCGTTTTCGCTTCTGTCGAATAAAACCGACGCGAATACTTTCCCGCGAACCGGAACATAGAAGGAATTCCAATGCTCTCCTCCGTCTATCGAAACTAATATATTTCCGAGAGAGTCAAGAAGGAAGATGTCCGTCGATTCTTGGTTTTCGACCGACCATACTTTTTGGAACGTATAACGCTTATGACTGAGATTTTTCCAACTTTGACCCGAATCGGTCGTCTTGTAAATGGATCCTCTTTCTCCGGCTACAATGAGTTCATCCTGGCGAATCCTATGAATGTCCTTCAAGCCCTGTCCTGCGATTTTATTTGCAGTCCAAGTGACTCCTCCGTCCTCGCTCTTCCAGACATTACCGTCCTCGTCCGCCAAATATCCTTCTCCAAACTCGGGAAAGTAAATTCGATTCGCTTGGATTTTTAGAGTATTGGGGAAGATGGGCTTGTAACTTCTTCCTTGATTGAAAAAATGAAGAACTTCACCGTTTCCGAATATAAAATAGAAATTCCCGTCGCTTACGAACTCGAAATCGGAAAATTGGGTATTCTCGAAATAAATCGCATTCCATACGGAACCTTCCAAGGGTCGGTTTAAAAAGAGCCCTTTTCGAGATATTGCATAAACTTTATCCTCGCGGACGAGCACCCGGATGAAATCTTCCTGTTTCAGTTCCGTTTTTTTACAAAAATCTAATCTAGTTCCGAAAGAATCGACACAACGAATATTTTCCAAATCGATATCGGCTTCCGAGATAACATAATCGTTCTTTAAATTCTTATCCAGCCGGAAAAGATTTCCGCTTTCTCCCGCGATCCAAATTTTACCGTCCGGTTCCTTGTCCATACTGAGATAGTGAGGGGGGCGGAAAAAATCAGTCATCTTCTCCACCAATCCTTGGCCGATTACGATTAAAAGAGGACCTATCGATAGGATAAAAAAGTAAAAGACGAATTTTTGTAAGAAGGAACGGTTAACGTCTATACGCCAAATTCCGTTAAAGGAATTTTCGAGGGACCGGAGCACTGCTGTCGCGGAGAATACCAAAATAACAAAGCCGATCGCGCCGATCTGTCTGGCCGCGTCTATCAAATCACCGATCGTTTCCAAATATGGATTGATATCTAAATTGATATTACTAGCGAGAAAAAACGCGTTAATGCGGTCAAATATCTCTTCTTTTCGATTTTCTAATCCCGAAGTGATAGTAAGCAAGGAAAGAGCTACGGTAAACATCGGGATCAGAGAAACGATAGTAGTGTAGGAAATTCCGGAAGCTTTCATAAGACAGTCGTCTTTGACGAAGCGATATGCGGAAGAAGCCAATACTCTGGCGGAGAAATTTAATTTTCTTAATATTCCCGAATCGGGTATATAATCGAATAATCTACTATATTTATGATTTGGGTGAGAACTCATAATTTTATCGCGTAATGCACCATTGAGGAAGTCAGTGGCAGCCCGCCTCGTTTAAGTTTGCTGCGAAAATGGTAAAACGATATCGTAATCCATTTCCGATAGTCTTTCCAAGACTTGAAACTCCCTCTCGATTTTAAAAGTTTTGCGTAAAGAGGGAAGTCCACGCCGAGGTAGGTAACTTGCCGCTCGAATCCTCGTTTGGCAAGAATTTTCCGGAGGTTAGATTCGGAATAATAATATACGTGACCGGGGAGGTAATAGTGATATTTCGGTCCTGCTTCCTTGGCTTGCCGACCCTCGAAATTTGCCGTTTGAAGGAGAAGCAATCCTCCGGGCTTTAAAATTTTTGCAAGTTTATCGAAGACAGCTTTCGGATTTTCCAGATGCTCGATTACTTCGATCAATGTGATTACGTCGAAAAATTTTTCGGGTAAATCCGCGTCTAAAAACTGCCCCTGCCAAATTTTAATTCCCCGCAGAGCGGCTTGTTTTGCGGAATAAGGGGAGATCTCGACTCCGAACGGAACATAGCCCCTTTCTCTCGCACAATTCAGAAATCCTCCAAAGGAGCATCCTATATCTAGAAAGTTTCCTTCCGATCGGAATTTTGCGATATTCGTAAGTCGAGCGAACCAAACATATCGATCGAATTTTTCTGTTATACGTTCGTCTCTATACGTAAACCCTTGGTTCCCGGTATAGTAATCCTCATTATACAGTTCTTCCGGGAGAGGGCGGGGGAATTGGGCTTGTAAGCCGCAGGTTTTACAAATGCGGATCGGTAATTTGAAATCCGAATATTCCGAAGTGTAAAGGTATTCCCAGCAACACGTTTCGTCTAATGGACATTCTTCGTAAATTACTTCCGAGCGAGAAAGATCCAATGGCAAATCCTCTCATCCAGTTTTCCTAATGGAGTCCGTTCAGTATAACCGAGTTCGAAAGAAGAAAAACCCGATCCTAAATCCCTAATTTCAGACTCGGAATAGAACCAGGTGGACCCTCCCTGTAAATCGGGAGTTCCTATTCTTCCGTCCTTAGCTTGCAAGTGAGTGTCTCCTAAAGCTCTAATAGACGCCGCAAGATAAGCCCCGGATTTCATAATTCTCTTTAGGTCGTTTAACATTGCTTTAGCCATATCAGGGCGGTTATAATGCAGTACGCCCCAACTTACGATTAGATCAAATTGCTCGTTTTTAAAGGGGTACGGTGGACGGTCCAAGAGAAACGTTTTTGCCCAGGGGTAGGATTCTCGTATCGACGAAATGGAATTTTCACTATAATCCGCCGCACTGACTTCGTATCCGTATTCGTTTAATAAAATACAATGCCGTCCGGATCCGGCACCGAAGTCGAGAGCTTGACGAGATGCTATCGAGGTCGGAATCCTAGAAAGAATTCGAACTAGATTCTCGTCCGGATAATTTAACTTAGATTTGGATCGAGTATAATGAGTTTCCCAGGCTTGCTTAGAGGGATGATCAGCGGACATCATATTCAGCCTTAAATCTAGTCTTAATGCTTTCGTTCCAAACTTCTTCAGGTTGAGAGGAATCGGTTTTGATTCCGAGAACTAGAGGGCGGACTTCGTTGCCTACGGAAGTATCTAGTTTTGTTCCGACTTCGTGGAGAGTTCTTTCAAACAGGACTTTCTCCCGAGACTTTACTCGAAATTCTGGCACCTGCTTTAAGATCGAAATTCCCCGCGGAGGAATTTCAAAGCGGATCTGCGCTTTTTTGTTCGGACTCGATTGTAGCGTGGAAGGAGGAAGTTCGAACGGTTCACCAATTAATAATTTTATAAAATTCGAAAAATAATCATATTGCATATAGCCTGGGACAAGAACGTCGGCTAGATATTCTCCTCCTACCTCGGGTGCGGCTTCGATTAACACCGGCTCTCCGTCGGCGTTTAGTTTGAATTCGGCAACAAAGGGACAATTTTTCAATCCTGTTGCCTTGACGATGGAGCGACAGAGCATAATGATTTCCCCCGTTATCTCGGATTTAGGAAAGGGAAGTCTATGAGCCGCTTCTAAGAAAGGGGGAAATTCGGACGTCTCTTTAAGAGTCAGACTTACCAAATGAAATTCATCGGAGGAGACAAGACCTAATACCGTGCATTCCAAACCCGGAATGAATTCCTCTAAGATCCATTTTTCTTCCGGCGGATTTTTAATTGCTGTGCTTTTTTTCGATTTTGCGGAGCCTTTTTTTGCGGGAGGATTAATCGCCGAAAGAAAGTGGGAAACGACCGCGTCGGAAGTTAGAAGACGGATTCCATGTTTTCCGCTGCCTTGACTCGGTTTTGCGATCCAAGGATAGGGGATCGATTTCTCTTTGGCTCGCAATTCGGAAAAAGGAATGTCCCTCGGCACTCGAATTCCTTTTTCACTTGCAATGGATTTTAAAAGATGTTTATCGGAAAAAAGTAAAACAGAATCGGTGCTGGCATACCGTAACTTTAGTTTTTCTGCAAGATAGGCCGTAGTGTAAGTCGCCTTCCCGTAAGAACGGGTGCCTACACCTAGTATGGGAATCGGGAGAGGATTTTCCGAAACAGCCCGGTGAATTCGACGATATTCATGAACCGATTCGATAATTCTAAGATTAGAAAAGGAGAATCCGGGAGCTTTATCGTTCCGGTCTACTGAAATCACATCCAGACCTAGACTCTTGCAGGCTTGAATCAAGGGTAACTGGTTTTTGCCCGCCCCGACTGAAAGAAAGTACCCTTTCTTCTTCATTTCCCGGATAGATATCCCCGCCTCGCGAAGGGATGTCAAAGGTTTTTTCCTAATGGGACAAAATCTCCCTTCTGGAAATCTAAAAAATCCCGATCTTAATAATGGAGCTGCATCTGCTTTTTGGGAGGACACCTCATGCTAAGAGGACTTTATACGGGATCGAATGGAATGACGATCCAACAAACTCGCATGGACGTTATTTCAAATAACTTGGCGAACGTGGATAAAACGGCATATAAAAGAGACACCACTGTATTTAAAACCTTTCCCGAGTTATTATTGCATAGATACAATGAAGACGGAGTCGGAAAAGTTCCGATGGGATCTTTTGATACGGCTCCGGTTATCGGCAAGCTGGGATTAGGCGGGGAAGTAAACGAAGTTTATACTCGTTTCGAGCAGGGCGCCGTAAAAAAGACGGATAATCCTTTCGATATGATGCTTCAGGATCGACCGGGATCGGAGCACCCTGCGTTTTTTAGCGTATTGACCAATCGAGGAGAAAGACTTTCGCGATCCGGAGCCTTCGTTTTGGATACGAACGGGTATTTGGTTACGCCTCAAGGATTTCCACTAATGGGAGAAAACGGTCCGATCAAAGTGGCAAGAGGCAATTTTCTAATTCGAGAAAACGGAGAAGTTTGGATCAACGGAGAAATCGGAAACGATCCTAGGAATTCCACATCTATCGACAAGAATCGGTTCGAAACTCCCGTGCTACTCGACCGTATCAAAATTCGCACAGTTGAAAATCCGAGACACCTTGATAAGGAAGGTGATTCATTCTATGCGGATACGCCGGAATCTGGAGAGCCGCAACCTTTCGCTTTGAACGAAGAACCGAATCTATTACAGGGTTTTTTAGAAGCGTCTAACGTAAGCGTGGTAACCGAAATGGTGGAAATGATCGAAGTCAATCGCTCCTATGAAGCGAATCAGAAGACCGTACAAACTCAGGATCAAATGTTAGGTCGTTTATTAAACGACGTATTGAGATAGGCATTTCTTGTTGACAATCCGCACTTGCGTGGGTACAATTGCTTTCAGCTTAGGTAAAGCAAATGGAGCCTGCGAAGCAGGTTTCGCGTCCCGCCTCCATTTGCTTAGTTCGGCAGGTCGGTTTTTATCTTCGATTGCCGTGGGTATTTCTTCGACCTCGACTCCGATCCTCTCCCTCCAGTTCTGCACGATCGCATCCAACCCGAACACCTTTAGATTTCTGAAGAAACAAAACTCATTCAAGTAGAGCTGTGAATATTCGGGCGAAGATAGCCGTAGGAAGAGAATGCTTGCTTGATTACCCTGTGATTTCCCTCCGCGTATTGTATGTGAACTCCTTCCTTTGTTACCCATCTATTCCTAGCCCAGCGATATCTCTTGTCTTTTGAGTGAGCTGAGTGGTTTACCATCTTATGGTTTTTATATTGGGCGTTTAACCAGGGATACCCTGAATCAGTGTGTATAGGAGATTTTAGAGGTATGTTTTTCTTTATTATCGGCCCGAGTGTATTCATCTTCTGATCCGGGACAGAATCTAATATTAACGCGCCGTTACTGGTCGCAATTGTATGTACAAGGGTTCCAATTTGCTTTCCGCCCAGTTTATCGCTCATATAGATAGAAGCCGTAGAACCCCCGTGTTTATGCCTTTTACGGCCCTTATTTGCCCTCTGAGAGGCAGAATATAGTACTAGTGTATCCGCGTTGGTTAGAGTGGTATTATTCTTCTCTGAGACCGCTTTCTTTGCTTTGGGTCCTTGGCTTTTTCGCACAGGTTTTTCGGCTATTAACCGAGCGGTATTTTCCGGGTTAGAGAAGTCTTGGTTTTCCTTTTGAAGCTTAGAATATACGAGATCCCGGACGTTATCCTTCTGCTCGCTTGCGAAGAGTTGGATTCTCCGTTTTAGAAGAAGTGCGGTTTTGTAGGAGATCCCCGTTTTCTTTTGTATAGCGGTTGCAGTCAGAACTTTCGGGCTTTGTAGATAGGATTCTTCCAACACGTATCCGAATACCCATAAAGGTAGTTTAAAATGGTGAAGGGGAGTATAGGAAAGCCGTGAGGTCATGTAGTGGCATTCTTCGCAACGAATGAGGTAATCTCTCGTCTTGATTTTCTTCGTTAATTGGTTCTTACAGTCCGGGCAGAACTTAGGATAGAAGGTATCTAAAAAGAATTCCGTTATATTATGATAGTATTCGGTTTTAACCGGAAGAACGTTCTCTTTTAGAGCATCTTGATTTCTTAATTTGTATGGATTGTATTGGGGAAATAGATAGGCATTTCTTGTTGACAATCCGCACTTGCGTGGGTACAATCGCTTTCAGCTTAGGTAAAGCAAATGGAGCCTGCGAAGCAGGTTTCGCGTCCCGCCTCCATTTGCTTAGTTCGGCAGGTCGGTTTTTATCTTCGATTGCCGTGGGTATTTCTTCGACCTCGACTCCGATCCTCTCCCTCCAGTTCTGCACGATCGCATCCAACCCGAACACCTTTAGATTTCTGAAGAAACAAAACTCATTCAAGTAGAGCTGTGAATATTCGGGCGAAGATAGCCGTAGGAAGAGAATGCTTGCTTGATTACCCTGTGATTTCCCTCCGCGTATTGTATGTGAACTCCTTCCTTTGTTACCCATCTATTCCTAGCCCAGCGATATCTCTTGTCTTTTGAGTGAGCTGAGTGGTTTACCATCTTATGGTTTTTGTATTGGGCGTTTAACCAGGGATACCCGGAGTGTGTATAGGAGATTTTAGAGGTATGTTTTTTTGATGAGTGGAATACGTTCGGGTTATAGCGTTAGACGCGAGTTTTCTTCCAAACCCGCAGATTTGGAGTTTGCAGTATCGAAGAATCGAAGCATTTCAATCGAATAGCCTCTGTTAGTAACGGCTCTTTCTGCCAGTAAATGTTTTTCTTATACGGTTCTTCGGGACCCCGGAATCCTGTCCGGATTTAGCTTCGAGGCTCGACTTGTTCAAATTTTTCTGCAGAAAAGAGAAAGACGCCGATTGAATTCCTTCACTTTTAAATTTTAAACTGTTCTCCGCAAGTTTTTTTACCGGGATCCCGACAAAGGGAACGTTCAAGTTTTCCATCGAGAATATAGATAAATACCGTTTTAACTCTCTAAAGAAAAAGATATAAAAGAAAGAATAGTAAGAGTAAAGGGGACAGAGTTTGTGCGACGGCCCGTCCGATCGGTTGATCGTACTGTTTTTGAAATCCTAGGATAAAATAGACGAAACTGGAAATGTATCCCACACAGATGGCAAGAGCTTGGAATATCGTGAGCAAGTTCATCAAAAAACCGCCGAACGGTAAAAAGGATTTTAGAATTTCCAAGAATCCGCTTAGGGAAATTCCCGCCATAGTCAAATAAAATCCGTTGAACGTGAGTAAGGACAATGTAAGTTTATTAGGCGAGCTTTTAGTACCGTTAAGCGACAAGAGGGCTAAGTACCAAATTAGAGCGAATAAAACCGGCAGGAATAGCCAGAGCAAAAAGATAGAAATCAGATTTTGCGGAAAATGAGCCGCATAGTAGATCAGCGAACCGATTTTACCGCTTACGTATAAGTTATTTATGTAATTATTCCCTTGAGAATTTCTGAGATAAATTCCGATGATATGCGTTAATCCGATTAGGATAACCGAAATTAACGATAAAGACAGATATCGAAAAAAGGCTCGTCGCAGCGCCGATTCGGTTCGATCTTCGAGTTCTATCTTTTTTTGAAATAGAGGATAGAAATCTTCGAATACGGATTCCAATTTGTTTAGCATTTTTTGCGATTCCTGTTTTATTAGCCTAAACGGTTTCAGATCGGTCGGTCAAGAAATTAACAACGGAAAGGCGTGATTTTAATTTGACCGGAACGTTTGTTATACGAATTGATCGATTTATCCATTAGGCGGTTTTGAAATTCATGCACGAAATAAGAACGTTTTTCCTAAAGTTCGCAATTATAATTCTCGTATATTGTAATTCATTTTCTTGCGGTGGGTTAGGCGAAACGGAAAAGGAGAAACTTTATTTAGAGGCATATAAATATTACGAATTGAATAATAGAGCCGAGGCGGAGAGAACCTTCCGAAGAATTTATGAGAACGATCCTTCGTACCAGGACACAACTCTTTTTATCGGAAAAATTCATTACTTTAACAGGGACTTCAAGGCAGCCGAGAAATACTTTACGGAGGCGCGGGAACTTTTTCCCGAAAATTTAAGCCCTTTGCTTTGGTTGATAAAATGCCAATTCGCTCAGCAAAAGGACAAGGCCGCATTGAAAAATAACATTCAGAATTACTTAAAGCGGGATTCCGAAAACTTGGACGTACTCTACATTAAGGGCAGACTTTCCGAAGAAGCCGGGGATCTTCCGACGGCTATATTAGCCTATACTCAGTTAAAAGCTTCGTCGACAAAGGTGGCGTTGGCATATATTAGACTTTCCGATATTTATAAAGGAGATTCGTTCAAAACGAGGCGGGAGATCTATAGAAAAAAAATCGAGGCTCTCTCGCGTCCCGACGGCGATTTTTGATTCGAATCGATTTCGACAAAAGGGCACATCGTAGTTCGGAATCGGACTCGACGTTGATCGCTTACGAAAACCGTCCTCGTTAAGGATTCTTTCCTAAATACAATCCCCAGGTGGAAGACCAGCGCGAAGAGGTTTGCCCGATCAATTCATATTTATCCTTTTCGGGTGGGTTCCCTAAAATTATGAGCGGGTATTTTTCCAACATCGGGTATTCTTCCTGAATTCTCTCTATATTATAGAACATTCCTCGAATGAATAGGGAAACGATCGGATTCGCAGTTTCATTCTTTAGCTGGAGAAATCTGTACAATTTCAAAAATTCCGTTCGATCCGTGAACTCGTTCAAAAAAATTCCGTTCTTGGAAAAGTAAGCGATAGTTCCTATCTCACAATATAAACGTATATAGGTTTTGGCAGTTAGTTTCCGATCGATCTCATTTGCGAGCTTCTTATAGTTATTTTTGCTGGACCAATTGGTATGGATCGGCATTTCGGAAAAATCATTTGTCCTCGTTGCAATCCAGTTGAATCCGGCCAATTGAAGTGAAAATAAAAGCAATACGTAAACGTATTTTATTTTTTTACTCGGATTGTTCCCGAAAAAAAGGAAGGTCGGAGCAGTAATCAAGCAAAATAGGGAAGGAGCATAATACCAGTGATATGGAGGGACTCTTAATTTAGAGTACGCAAAGTAATGGATGGCACCGGAAGCACCGATAAGAATCGCGATTTTAAAAGTTTTATTAAACGGTTTTTTTAGGGAAAACAGAAACGGCGCTGAGAGAAGCAGGGGGGATAGGGAGAAGGCAAATTCGACCGGGAATTTTGCATAATATAACACCCATCCATTTCTAAAATTGAAGTCTCCCCATGATTTTTCTATTTTTTTGATGAAAAGCGTATCGGGAAAGAAAGAGCCCATATACTTCCAACTGAAATAAAGCCAGGGGGACACGATCGCGAAAGCTATGATCGGGGGCAGAAACCTCCCTTTGATTCCTCGGCGCATAATGCAAAACGGAAGCGCAAGTAAGACCGCATCCGGCCTGGTTAAATATAATAGTCCGATACAAATTCCCAAATTATAAACGGAATCCTTTAAGTAAAAGAGAATCGTAAGAAAAAAGATTAGAATCAGAAGCATACTCTCTAACCCCATTGTGGAGATGATCAAAGGGTTACATAAAAATATAAAACTGATGGAGAACGGGAATAGTTTGGATAAGCTTAATTTCTCCCCTATTTTGCAGGATACGATGAAGAATAGGAATTGGATTAAGATCGCGAGCACTAAAACTACGATTTCCGGATTTTCCACTAGGCGATTTATTGCCGCTAATAGGATTACGTTTAACGGAGAAGATGCAGAATTACCGGGTATACCATGATAGGCGCCCCACTCGAAATGCTCGGAAAGATTTCGTGCATATAGCAACGTTATATATGTATCATCAATGAATGCATTCCCAAATAACCGAATAAAAAAAACAATGAACGCAAAATAACCGAATATTGAGATTGTCCATATATTTAAATATTTTTGAATATTATCTTTGCTTTTGAAATTTTTCCATTTGTCGATCATATGAATCTCATTCCGTTTGCAATACTCCCGAGAAGAGGTTTGTTTTCAGTAAAATATTATGAGAGATTTAGCTAGGGAAGTATTGAGCTAATACATTTAGCAGAATTTTTGCTTATGAATGAGATCTGAAAATATTCCCTGCAAATTTCCAGACTTTTTATAATTAAAAGAATCTGTACTGCCTTCCCTATATGCTTGCTTAATGAAAAGTATAGAATGTATTCTTACGGTCTTCAGAATTATATCGCAAACTTTACATTAAAAACAAATCGGCTCATTCAAGGTTTTATGTCAAAAAGAAGGCCAAAAAGTATTTGATTTTGATTTTGAAGAAAGGCACCTTTGGCGTAATTATCAATTTGAAAAATCTTTTTGCAAATTTCGACATTTTTCTGATATTTTCCTAAAAAAGCAGGTATTTTGTCGCTTATCAGTACTTACTAGAGTGGGGAAGTTCTTGTATGGTTTCCGGTAAATCCCTGAATTACTTTTATGCGATTGGCATTGCCACCCTGGGAATCTGCGTAATATCGGATCGAATTTACCCTCAACCGGTTACGCCTTCCCAATTGAACGCCCCGGCTTTTAATCCGAACAATCTGCAAACAATGTATTCTACTGCGGGTCAGTTACAGGACGAGGCTGCTTGGTCGAATTTTGTATTAAATAATCTGCAATATTATAAGACAAACTGGGAAAATACGGTAGACCAGGCGATTCTGTCTTATGTTTCCTCAGTTACTACTTCCGACGGTTTTACCACCGTTCAGGATTACCAAGATTACCTGTACAAAGCGCTTCAATCCCAGGAACAGACTTCCCTAAATACCTGGGTCGCTGCCGCGGATGTCCAGATCTATGCGGAGAGAGATGCTTTTTTACAATCCTTATTGGGCGCGAACTATCAAGTTACGGCGCAGGACCAGGCAAATTTTCAGAACCAACTCAATCAAACTTTAAACTCAAAGACAACCACACCGACGCAAGCGAGTCAGGTGATGGGCTATGTACAGAGCGAATGGCAGAAAACGTACGATACGAATTTACAAGATGGGATCTCCCAGTACACAAAATCCTTACAGGACATGCAGAATAATTACCAAGCCCTGGTGAGCCGGTTGAATCAAACGGACGCGCAGTTTCAGGCAAATTTACAGCAGATTAATTCCTATAAGCAGCTAGTGGTCAACGGAATCCAGACCGAGGTGAATAGCGTCCAGTCGTATTTAAACTCAGAAGATCTATTTTGGAACCATGATCCGACGGACCCGACCAAGAAAACGACTCTAACCACGGATGGCCAGACTTTACAGACGTTCCTCAATCAAATTCAAACCGATATCAATCAAAATCTGCCTCTGAGTACGATTGCAGGGGACCTGAGTAGTTTCTTGAAATCCGAACAACAGTTAGCGACGAATAACGTTACCTATTATACGAACTTGGAATATTCGACTACACCGATTCGGTATAACGTCGGAGGGCCGTTTTTGCTAGTAAACGATTATAATGCAGGAAATCCGGGAGGATATAATCTTACCAGTGTTGCCTATGAAATTAACGCGTACAACGATGGGGTCATATCTCAGGCTCAATTTGTGAGCTGGCTGAATGCAGCGAAGGCGAATGGCTTGGCTTTGATGGGACTGAACGGAGACATTCAAGTGAGTAGCATTGTAACAGCAGATAATTATGCTCTTTGGCATACGGGGCCTCAAAGTTTATACGATCGGGAAAGTTATTGTTGGGATGCTTGGGGTTTGAAAGCTGGTTGCGAAGCTGGAACGTATGGTGATCCTGTATATTCACAAATGAGTTCCGGCTTTACTACTTACGCGGACGACACCGTTGATAGCAATGGTAATCCAATAACGAATTATTATTATGCCGATCAAATCAGCGTAATTCTTTTTTATAATACTTACGATCCGAATGCTGCGATCAGCGCTAATAACTGGAATTCCTTAAAGACTCAGCTTACCGGATTCTCCGCAAATTTCACGAATACGATCCTTCCGGCTATCTCCAATTGGGAGATTCAAACCTCTCAGTACCAATCCCAATATGCGGCTTTCCAGGCACAGAAAGCGCAGGAATTAGCGACCGCACAGGCGAATTATCAATCCGGAGTCGCCAAACTCCAGTCCGACCAAGCCACTTGGATGATGCAAATGGAGGATTTACAGAAGCAAGCCGTCAGCCAATTCGCCCAGGCGAGCATCACCCTGTCCAAGTCGGAAGCGAATGGGGACAGCACAGGATTTAACTCTTCTCTGGCGAATTTATTCAATACGATTCCGGTCGTGGCTCCCAACACGAATGCAAGCAATGTGGCTCAGAATTTTAACGCACAAATTGCGAGCCTTGCTTCTCAAACGACTGCGAGCGCGCAAACGAATCTTCCGGATACGTCTAGCCTTCAAAGCATTTATAATAATATCAATCAGGGGCTTACCGCAACTCAGAACTTTTCCCTTTTAAGTGCGGTCAATAATTCTCTTTTGAATGCAAGGTCGGGTTTTATCCAGAACTTTGCCGATTCCTTATCTAAGCAAATGACGTTTACCGATAAGGGAGAAGGAGAACTACTCCAAGCATACGGAGATTCTACCGTAACGGGTAAAAACGGGATCGTCTATATCACGGATTCGAACGGGAACATTCGGACGGACTCTAAAGGAAATAATCTCACGCTTCAAAGTTTTATCGCGTCCACCTGTGGCGCGGATTTATCGAATGCAGCCTGTACCTCCTATACGACTCATGAGTATTCGGACGTGACCGTTCAGTCCAACGGTTCCGTACTTGTGACGAGAAATGTGCATACCGGTAATGCAACGTATTCGGGTAAAGGAGATGCCACCGATGCGAATAATTATACTTACGATACCAAGGCGGAAACGTTTACGATTCAAGCCCCTGGGATGATCGCCTTTGGAGCGACTTCTACGAAAGTTTCTCCTCCGGCTGCAAATAACTCGGATCAAACCGTTACCGATGGTCACACCGGAGTTCCCCGGCAAAATTCGCTACTTGCTGCGTCCTTGAACGGGAGCGGCACATTACAACCTGTAGTGAATCTGTTTGATTCCAACGCAGTGAATCAGTTCGCAAAAACCGCATTAACAAATCTGAATCATTTCGAAAGCCAAGATAATTTGAATAATCTTGTGAACGGAATGATGGAAGGTATGGCTGCGGTAAATAAAAAAGATTCCGAGGAATTAACGGCCGCACAGCAAAATGCGCAGAGCAGAGCTTCTACCGTTTCTTTAATGGAGGATTTTGCCAAGAATGTTTTGCTTGGAGGAATGAGCACCAGCGGTTGGGTCAAAAGCCAATTACAGAGTATGGTCAATCAGGCTGAATCCCAGGTTTTGGCTTCGATGACCGGATTGTCTCCGGATGTGGCGAGTCAATTGCTGCAATGGTATAAAGGAAAGCAGGCTGCCAAAAAAGCGAAATCGCAGGCTCTACAAAAAGAATTCGTAATGGGTGCGACGATCATCGGTGGAATTGTAGCGACTCTATTTACGGGTCCAGTCGGGGCGGCGGCAACCGAAGGAGCGTTAGCAGCGGAAGCAGCCGGAACTGCGGCTGAAATCGGAGCGGAAACGTTGGCCGAGGGAGCTGCGACATCGGGGGCAGAAGCGGCCTCTTCCAGCATGTTTGAGACCGCCGGTAATGCGATCTCGAATTTTACGAGAAATGCAATGAGCAGTATCGGAAATTTTGCGAATAGCACGATGACGACGGTGAGTAATCTAGCGGACAGCTCCCTTTCGGATTTAGCGAGTAGCGCGTATAACTCGGCTTCGGAATTTGTATCTGACGTGGGTAGTTCGATTGCAAACGGTGCCAGGGGGATCGCGAATGGCGCTCGGGCCTTGGTCAGCGATTCTGCTACTACGACTGCAAGCGATGGGGCCCAAACTGCGGCAGGTACTGCAGAGTCGGGAGCCAATGCGAGTACGCAGATAATGAATAAAAGCCAAGTAGCATTAACCAAAGCGATCTTGCAAGGAGCGCAGGGTTACGAGAACGGAGGACTGAAGGGAGCACTGACCGGAGCGATCAGCGGAGTGGGTAGCGCGTATATGAACCCCTACGGGTTGAATGTAAACGTATCGTATAGCGATGAGGGTGGATTCGGAGGCGGAGTGAGTGTGGGTCCATCGACCTTGAACGTGGGCGCCAATTTTTCAGAGCACGGCACTACTTCGTTTAACATAGGCACGAAAGCTGGTAATTTAAAGTATGATCCGGCAAGCGGGTTCAGTGGCAGCATCAACATGACGGGAGGAAATCCGAACGGAGTGATGGTGAATGTGGGGCAACACCAGGGTCCGAGCTTGACATATCAGAGAACGGAAGAGGAGACTCAACTGGGAGGTTCGGTGACGATCTCGGGGAATGGGGATACGACAATCAGTGCGACGGATTATAATGCGACAGCGGTGTCGGTGACCGGGAATCTGAATGATCCTGGTAGTTTCGGTAATGCTACGTTTAACAATAACTTTTATGCGGATGTGAACCAAAACCAGGCGATGGCTGGGGGAGATCAGTATATTCCTGAGACGAGGCAGACGGAGCGGACGAGCGGTACTTCGAATGAGAGACCAGTAGGTGACCCCGCTCAAGATCAGAGGAACGATTCGCAACGAAGGATTGTGGATAATGTTGCGGCTGCTGGGTATAAGAATGAAGAAGAAAATACGCAGGCAAATACAGATAGCAGTGCCTCAATCTCACAAGATCCTGCTGGAAATCCAACGGAATCCCCTCAAGTATTAAGGATGTTTACAACTCCGATTAAAGGTGGTGGAATGGCGACTTCAAATGAAACGTCATTTTCATCGGGAGGATCGCTTGACGGAGCAGGTGAGAAGTTACCGCAATTGACTGAACCCACAAGCTTTTGGTCAAGCCTAGGCGAAAGAACAAGCAATTTATTTACGGATGGTAGCTTCTCGACAGACACGCAGTTATATAATAATGAGCGAAACAATCACGGAATTTTAGAATCAATTCGATTTAAGCAGGAAAACGGATATGCATTGAGCCACGATGAACAGTCCATTTCAGATGGCCTAAGTCAGGCGAGAGTCCGCATAGCTGCGTTAAACACAAAGGCAGCAGAACGTCCATTGACGCTAAAGGAAACGGAAGAGCTTCGAAATTTGAAACGGCTACCGTTGGATATAGAATATCAAAATAGTAAAAATTTATATGACAGTTGGAAGGCTGCTGGCATTCCGGAAAGACCTTTAACTCCTTACGAAAAGATATTCTTAAAAGATCAATTTCCAAATCTAAATTTAGATACTATTACACTAAATAATGATAGGGCCGGGTTCATGAGGAACATTTTAATGAAGTTTAATAGTTCCGGTGCAATGGCGGGCTACAATACTATCTATAAATTGTCGACAGTAAAAACGATTATTGACCCGACTGTAAACCCTGGCGGATTCAATCCGTTTAACCACGAACCTCTAGCTAGTCAGCGAGATCTTGCATTTTTGTCTCATGAAGTTACGCATATTGCTCAGCATAGAAGCGGATTAGTACCTTATTTAAGTTTTTTAATAAGGTATACCTCGGAGAGGGTCGGGTTTAGTAAAGAAAGAAATTATGGAACTGATCCGTTTAACGATGTCCAAAATTCTCAAGCAGGCAATGAAAGTGATATGTTTTATAACGGAAATTATACCACCTACGATAACCGCGCCGATATGAATCAAAGGATCGCGTGGTATAGGTATAACTATTTATATGGCTTGAAAAATGAATATAGAGAAGGTTATTAAAACGGCGAAGTTAAGATGTTATTTGAAAGCAATCTTGCTATTTATTTTTCTATTTTACTTCGTACTGTGTGGGATTAGAGATCCTAATTATAAACCGTTTGGTTTGGAGGTTTTGCATGATGAAAGGGGAGAGCTTATTTTTATAGTTCAAAAAAAAGGTAAAATCATGCTAACTCGGATGGGTGTCTTTGATATGGACGCTGAGAATCATACACAGGAAATGTGGACTGTGTATTCAAACTCCTTAGAATGGAAAACTCGGTTTAAATACGGAGAGAAAGAAATATCTGCAACTTCTTCGGAAGGAAATCATGCTCGAAAGTTAATTAAAGGTCATAAATACTACTTCTATGCTATCGGTAATTTGGTCAGGGGCGAAGAGGAAGAGATTGAATTTGTCTATTAATGATTTTGAAACTTCCGAAATTCGGGTTTTCATTACGGTCATTCTTTTCGAAATCCTAAAAGGGGATATAATTCTTGACACTACCCTTCGAACGCTAAATATCTCAGTCTAAATTTTCTGTCCTCCCCCGCGGCAACGATGTGTCGGGTGCGAAGCAGTCGCAGCGTTTGCGGGTAACGGTTAATATTAAAAGCAAAGAGCCGCTGAGACCGTAGCGAACGCGAAGCCCGGAGCAGCGTGACCCGGAACGAAGTGAAGGGGGCTGCCCAAAATGAAGAAAAAAGGCAAAAGCCAAGTGGCGCTAACAAGGGCAATCTTTCCACCTTCTCCTAAATGCGCGCTTAAGATTGGCAATATAGAATATCGGACGGAGGTCCTCCGAAATCGAAAAGAAAGCCTTGATCGGATTCATTTGAAATATTGGCGCGAATGTCCGCTTTGTAGTCAAATCGTGCATCACTATATCGAATAGAATCGAGTTGGAATTAGTAAGGACCAGGAAAAACTTCTTTGAGGAATCAAACAGAATGCGGATTTCGGTTTTGAAGATGAAAAACCGTTC